>CAKZPJ010000169.1 GCA_937138955.1 uncultured Flammeovirgaceae bacterium
ATATACTGCACCAATTGAACGATCCAGCTGATGAATAATACGCTGAGACTTTCCCAGGGAGTAAGCAATCAATAAAGAAGTTTTGTTCTGGGCTTGATTGCCTTGCCACCATTCATGAATTTCTTCCATAATACTAGATTGCGGCTTCCATGAGTAAATGGGTAATCCAAAAGTTGACTCGGTAACAAATGAGTGACAGCGAACAGGCTCAAATTGACCACTAAAGCCATCATCTTCTAATTTATAATCGCCCGATACTACGGCAATTTGTCCTTTGTGCTCTAAACGAATTTGTGCCGATCCAAAAATATGCCCAGCCGGATGCAGCGATACTGTTACTCCCGAAATTTCTATCTTTTCATTATACGCTAGTGTTTCCAATGAAACATCCTGTCCCAACCTTAGCCGCATAATATTTTCAGAATCATGGTGAGCAAGATAGTGCTTCATACCCCAACGGGAGTGATCAGCGTGCGCGTGGGTGATTATGGCCTTATCTACTGGCTTCCAAGGATCAATGTAAACGTTGGCCGGAGGACAATACAGACCACGATTGGTAAATTCAATTATAGGTTTCATCCATCCTTACGACAACCCGAAGGAGAAAATGTTTTGAGGAGAGAGTTAATAAGTAATGCTAAAAGTTATTTGGCAGGATGGGAGCGGTAATTCAACAGTTCAGTGGCTGATCGGAAAAAAATTATTATTAGCTTCCGGCCTCCTTCCATAAATCAGCCTTTCATATTTCATATTTTCCCTACGGACCTATCTGGCTTAGCGTAGGTAAACCGAACTGGGTTTTGTACTTCATGATATGCATCTAAACCCGAGCAGGTCATTGTACCAGCTTCAACCAGATTAATAAATCCATCGGAACCAATGCAGGTTTCAGGAAGAATAACTTTCTGGATTTCACCTACCAAAAAAACGGTTTCATTGCATTTTAGAATAGTATGCTCTACGTAAGTAAGTCCAATCTTGATTGAGGCTTCGGCAACGAAGGGTGCTACAAAGTCGCTTCTATATTCTGGCGTTAGGTCAGTGCCTTCAAACTCCGAAATATCCCAACGAGCACTGGTATGGTGTGCCTTCTCAATAAAATCCTCTCTAATATGATTGATAGAGAAGTTTTTTGTGTCTAAAATATTTTCTAGCGTATGGCGCGGTACGGTATGAGGGCGGAACAAAATACCAATCAGTGGAGGTTTGGCTCCTACATGAATAATTTGAGAGAATATTGACAGGTTGGTAGAGCCTTTAGAAGATTGAGAACCAATTAAAGCTACACTTTTAAATCCAGTAAGCGAGTTAATAAGGTTAGTACGAAACCGTTTTTCCAGTTGGCTTAACTGAGCATTAGTATAAATTCGTTCAGCCATGGACTACACCTCAATGGCCTCTTCTATAGAGTCGCAATACCTGATATCCAGCTTATCAACAATATTACCAGAATAGTTTTGAACAATCTGAACTTTTGCGATTTCTACCGACTTGCGAAACCACGGCTCGTTAGGGAGTATTTTGCGGTGTGTACTCAATCCGTACTGATACATTTCTTTTTTCCATACTACGAAATACCACTCCATGGAAGGTTGGTGGAAAGCTCGTAGTGCCCGCTTATCAAAAATAAATTTTTGATTCACTCCTTTTTTTACTAGCTCAGATATTCTAAGGAAAATATCTTTAAAATGCTCAATAGGAACATACTCTGATTTGAGTTCACAAATAATAATTCCTGACCTTTCGTGATACGATACCCGGGCAAATCTAGCGTCAAAGTGGTCTTCAAACTGCGATATTTCCGGTGACTGAGTAAGCGTAGAGTCTTTCATGATCTAAAAAATTTAAGTCACTTCAATTTAATGAAAACTTCCTTTTCTCCGTTTCTTTCCTTCCTCTATCTGACTATGCAGACCGTTGATCTCTTCTTCTAAACGGCTAGCATAATTTATAGTTGTTTTCATCATTTGTTGTTGCGAAGTGATTTGCTCCTTAAGATACGATAATTCCGTATTCATATCTTGTAGCTTCGCCTGATACTCTTCTTTCAAGCGTTGCTTTTCAAGCTCAGCTTTCTTAAGCTCTTCCTTAAATATTAAATACGACTCGGGGGGGGTCTTTATTAAATCTGCCATTTGAATAATTACCTAAGCATTTGCACTAATTTTCTCACTTGCTTCAACTAAGTAGCCATCTTGTGTTTTCGCTGTTCTACTGAAAAGTATATTCTACTAATTCTAAAATTAGACAGTAATATATATGCTGTAATTATTTATTAACACATTTCGTGCCTCTAAGGTTTTGATCTTGTTTAATTTAATATAAACGAAATGTACAACAATTGTCTAGCTTAAGAAAAACTGTTAATATTTTAACAAGATTAATTAAACAGATTTACAAATGCTTTACTGATGATAATCCACCGTCGATGTGAAGTACCTGTCCCGTTACCCAGCTGCTATCATCCGAAAGTAGATAAGTCACTGCCTGAGCTATATCGTCGGGCTTTCCGTAGCGTCCTAAAGGATGCCTTTTGTTAGAAGCCTCCTTCTTTTCCTCGGTAGAGAGCAAGTTATCGGCTAAAGGGGTATCCGTTAATGAAGGAGCCACTACATTTACTCGAACATTTTTGTTAGCTAATTCCGCAGCTAAAGCTCTTCCTAAACCTTCTACTGCCCCTTTAGCCATAGCCACAGCAGTATGAAAATTTAAACCCAGTTGAACCGCTACTGTACTAAACATCACCACACTGGCACCTTTTGCAGCTCGCAAATTCTTTAAAGCAGCCTGAATAACTTTTACCGCTCCAATGGCGTTCAATTCAACCTCTCGCTGAAAATCGGCAGGTTTTAGCGATTGAAAAGGCTTTAGCGTAATGGTACCGGGAGTATAAACTAATCCGTGCAATTGTTCTGGTAGAGCATCCAGCTCATCAGTCATTTCCAGCACATCTAAAGAAATGTGGGTAACATTATCGTGAGCGGGAGGTTCTTGACGAGACGCTACCGTTACTGAGGCTCCTTCTTCTAACAGAATATCTAACGTAGCTTTTCCGATACCCGAAGTGCCACCGATCAATAAAATATTTTTTCCTTCAAATTTCATGGTTACTATTTAAGCTGACGTAGTTCAAAAATTCCTTCTTCTTTTCTTCATTTTCTTGGAAAGCACCACAGTAATGCGAGGTAACGGTCAGGCTATTGACATCTTGCACACCTCGAGAAGAAACGCACATATGGGCTGCATCCAGCACTACTGCTACATCTTCGGTTTGCAATACTTCCTTGAGCTCGTTAGCAATCTGAACCGTCATTCGCTCTTGTACCTGCGGGCGCTTGGCGTAATACTGCACAATTCGATTAATCTTTGAGAGACCGATAACGTGCCCTTTAGAAATATAAGCTACGTGAGCTTTACCAAAGATGGGCACAAAATGGTGCTCACAGTTAGAATAGAACGTAATGTTCTTTTCTACCAACATTTCATTGTACTTGTACTTATTTTCAAATAGCGTAGCAGAAGGCTTATTCTCGGGCTTTAAGCCGCTAAAAATTTCTTCTACGTACATTTTAGCTACTCGCCGGGGGGTTCCCTTCAAACTATCATCTTCCGTATCCAGTCCTAGGATAAGCATGATTTCTTTAAAATGCTTCGCAATCAGTTCAATTTTCAGATCGTCATCTTTCTCAAAAGCATCGGGGCGAAGCGGGGTCTCGTAAGAGCTCCCCACATGATCATCTCCCTGTTCTTCATGAAATTGATGACCATTAGTATGTTTTGTGGGTTCGTTTATCATAATTTTCTTTAAGCAGGATATTCAACAAAATTTCTTTCTGTTTCAAACAGTACGATTTTCAAATCGTGATTTTGATCCAAACGAGGGCGAATTAAATTCCAAATGACTACGGCAATATTTTCAGCTGTAGGGTTTACTTTCTTAAACTCTTCCGTATCCAGATTTAAGTTTTTGTGATCGAAGCGAGAAGTTACTTCTTCCCGAATTATATCTTTAAGTTTCTTCATATCGTACACATAACCAGTCTGCGGATCGGGATAGCCGCTAACTTTCACAATCAGATCGTAGTTATGCCCGTGATAATTGGGCAAACTGCACTTCCCAAACACTTGTTCGTTTTGTTCGTCAGACCACTCGGGGTTGAAGAGCCGATGGGCTGCATTAAAATGTTCTTTTCGACAAACCGTAACTTTATTCATAAAATCTATTTGATGATTTTTGTTTAAGTTTTTATTGAAATTTATTTAACAATATTAAGATAAAGGGATAACAGAAATACCTTTCAAAAGTTCTCAGTTGAAAATAATATTAAAAAGTTCTAGATTATTGCTAACGTTTAATCTGTTGCTTACACTAAGGATAAAAGTAAAGTAGTGAGTTTACGCTATGGCAATGTTTTTGTTTACTTCTATTCTATTATCCTATGCTGGTTATGACAAATTTGTATATCCCTCGTACCACTAAAACTCCAGATATTTTTTTCGATTTGGAAATGGGGAATTTTGAGATTAAAGGGCGGTCAATACCCGAAAATTCGGTAGACTTCTATTCCCAGGTTATGCAATGGTTATCGGAATACGAAACAAATCCTAACGGTACAACTAACCTAAGCGTAAAACTAGAATACTTTAATACCTCTTCCTCTAAGTGTCTTATCGACATTTTCCGACGATTAGAAAAGATCCATACTATCAGTACCCAAGTTGAAGTCCACTGGTACTATGAAACCGAAGATGATGATATGAGAGAGTCAGGTGAGGACTTCCGTGATTTAGTCAAAATGCCTGTTATCCTTCACGAAGTATTCAGCGATATCTCCGAGCGAATAAGTTAGGCTGGGTCGCCGCGGTGAGGTGCAGAGTGCAATTTATTTCTATTATCTCATTTCCAGTTCTACTATCTTCTGACTTCCCTCTTCCACTCCTTCAACATTTCAATTTTCTTTTACTTTAGTCCACTTTTCCGTTCGGCCCATCAGCGAGATACCAATATAGCCTCGCACCTCTAGTACTTTACCATCTTCTTTGAGCCGCATTAAGCAACTGTAGGTTTTGCCTGATTCAGGATCATATATTTCTCCATCTTCGTAATCACCATCGCCATCATATTCTAGATTTTGTAAAATATTTGTTCCCACGATAGGCCGGTCACGCAGAGTTTCATCCGGATTTTCCTTATCTAACTTTGTGCTCCCGTCTGGATTATTAGGTTCTTTTAACCATACAATTTTTCCGCAGTACGCTTCCCCACAATTATAGACTTCTATTTTTGCTCGCTCTTCTGAAGTGTACCACTCCCCTACTACTGCCTCAGCTGATTGGGCTAGCATGGTGTATTGAATATTTATGCTTAAAAAGGCTGAGATTAGTATTGATTTGATAATCATATTGGTTGTATTTTCGATATTCCTTTGAAATAAATCTTTTGCTCTGGCAATTGTTTATTACTTTTCATTAATGACAAACGTTACTAATACCCGAAAATTACCAGCTCAGATTCAAATCAATGTACGAGATCAGAAGCTTACATTGCTTCCGCAGCGGGCAATCTTCTGGGAGGAAACGCAATTTTTGCTGTTGGCCGATTTGCATTTGGGTAAGGCCGGGCACTTCCGCAAAAACGGATCTCCAATTCCGGCAGCAGTCCACTGGCAGGATTTAGTGATATTAGGAACATTGATTGAAAAACATCAACCAAAGAAAGTAGTGTTGTTAGGCGATTTGTTTCATAGTACGCTGAACAACGAATGGTTAGATTTTCCTCAGTGGATGGAACAGTACGCCCCTCTAAAATTCGTATTGGTAAAGGGCAACCACGATATGCTGCCGGAGGCTGCTTATAATTTAGATCAATTGGTAGTTGAACCGGAGAGCTGGATTGAAAAACCATTTTTGCTTACGCACAAACCAGTTATAGAACCGAACAACCAGCGAGGTGGTTGGAAGTTCCCTAAATCTTCGGCTAAAACTACAGAACTTTACAATTTAGCGGGACATATTCATCCGGGTACTACCGTGCGATTAGGGTTAGGGCAAAGTGAACGAATGCCATGCTTTTTCTTTGGACCCAATATTGGCTTATTACCGGCCTTCGGTCAATTTACTGGTTGTGTACGGATGAATGCTCAACCGCCTGACCAAGTGTATGGGGTCGTTAGTGAGCGAAGTGTTGTTCGGGTCGTTTAGTACCTCTTCTTACTGATATACATCTATTGCTTTAATCTAGCCATTTACCTTTTGGCTAAGAAAAAGCAAGATTAATCGCCTTCTTTGATTTCGTTGAAATAATCCGGTAATTACTATTTTTATTCGGTGGACTAAGATCTCCCTAACAACCTAACCACTTACTATGCTCACCCTTTTGATCATTCTGCTGGCCCTAGCATTCATCATTTTAGCTATTATTAAGTTTGACATTCATCCGTTTCTGGCACTACTGGTGGGGGCAATTATGTACGGGCTATTATCCGGAATGTCGCCCGAACTGATTGTGCAGTCTATCTCCGAGGGCTTCGGCGGAGTGTTGGGTAGCATTGGGTTGTTGATTCTGCTAGGCGTAATTATCGGCACCTTTTTGGAGAAAACCGGTGGGGCGTTTGTCATCGCTCAAAAGATACTGGCTTGGATTGGGGAGAAGTCAGTCATGCTAGCCATGATGATTACCGGCTACATTTTATCCATTCCGGTGTTTGGGGATAGTACTTTCATTATGCTTAATCCCATTAATAAATCTTTATCATTTAAAGGTAAACTTCCTTTCGCTGCTACGACCATCGCCCTAACAATGGGTATTACGGCCAGCCATTCGCTAGTACCTCCCACTCCGGGACCCATTGCTGCCGCCGGAATTTTGGATGCTGATTTAGGCATGGTAATCTTCTGGGGTTTGATTATTAGCTTGAGCTCGCTCGTTCCTTGCTTTTTTTACGCCAAATACTTTGCCTCCCGGATCAACCTTATTCCGCAGTTTGCCGAAGAAGAGAAGACTACCGAAGAAAAGAAGTATCCTTCCCTCGGAAAATGCTTTCTGCCAATCATCATTCCCCTACTTTTGATTGTCCTAAATTCTGTTGCGAAGTACCCTACTCAGCCTTTCGGAGAAAATACTTTTACTGCTGTTCTATCCTTTCTGGGTAGTCCGGTGATCGCACTGCTGATCGGGGCATTTTTATCATTTATGCTGCCAGCCAAGTTTGATAAGTCGCTGCTGTCAGCCAGTGGCTGGTTCGGCGAAGCGATTGTTATCGCTGCTCCGGTTATTCTAATTACCGGGGCCGGAGGAGTTTTCGGTAAGATGCTTCAGAACTCCGGCATTGCCGATTTGGTAAGTGATAGTATCAGCGGAGGTAATTTAAGCTTATTCTTACCCTTTCTCATGGCACTGGCGTTGAAGGGAGCTCAAGGTTCTTCTACGGTTGCTCTAGTCACTACTGCTTCCATTGTTGCCCCTTTGCTACCTTCGTTAGGGCTAGATACACCTACACTGCGAGTATTTACCGTATTGGCGACCGGAGCCGGAGCCACCGCACCATCGCACGCCAACGACAGTTTCTTCTGGGCTATGACTCAGCTCACCGGCATGAATATCAAGCAGGGTTATCAATCGCACAGCGTAGGAACCCTTATTCTCGCCACTACCGCGATAAGTCTTATCTTTTTGATTACTACGTTTATTTGATATGAGGGACAGGTTTACTCAGAATCGCGCTTATTATCATTGGTAACGGCCAACGCGAGCCGTCAGGCCGACTGGTTGGCGTTTAACTTTGAAGTTCGCAATTTCCGTGCTCAGTGCAACTAACTCTCTAGCTCATTTTTGCTAGGTTTGTCGGCTGCATTTTGTTAGGCGGCGTTTTCCATCAATCAAATATAGAGTCTTCGCTTAAAGGCTGTAAGCTATTATGGACAGCTAAGATGTCAATCTGATCCTCCGAAACCACATGATAAATAATCCGATAGTTCTTGTAAATCAATTCTCTAATCTCCGTCTTTCCAATTCTGGAACCATTCTACCTATCTGAGGATATTGTTCCAAATTATCCGCCTTTTCAAAAATCTTATCAGTCAGTTGTTCGGCATATTTTTCTGATCGTGGTCGGTAATATTCCCGAATCTCATAGATATCCTCAATGGCCTGGCGGGTCCAGTTTATTTTGACCATTGCTTCAACATTTCTTTGGCTTCCTGAGTAGAATAGACTTCTCCTTTTTTAGATTGCTCTAATCCCATTTCAATCTTTTGCAGTAAGATCAATTTATCCATCAACTCATCAATGGAAAACTGATCAGGCATATCTTTTAAGCTATTAATGACTTGATCTTTGGTTACCATAATTCATCTTTTTACCAATATACGAAGAATTCTTCTTGCAGATTGTTCAAGTTTAACGCCGCCTAACGATCAGCTAAGCACAGTCGGCTCAGCCTTTCAAATGTATCTGATTCAAATGCTCTTTGCAAGCAACTAAGTAAGCCGATTGAGCTTAGCGCCTGTTAGCGATAGTTTTTCTTGATCTATTAAACCAATAATTGTATATTTACGTCTATATGTATGTAAAATTACAATTATGAGTGAAAAATTAATAAGTAAAAAAATAACCAAAAGGCGAGGGAGTAAAGTTGCTGTTGCTCCCAAAAGAGGAAAAGTAAAGCGATTCTCTAAGTTTTCACCTGCTTGGGTTGTTGTTCATTCAAAAGATGCTCCAGGATACAATTTAGAGCTAATTAATCGCATTCGAGTTGGTGTTAAAAAATCAGACTGGAAAGACTTAATTGTAAAAATTGGTCATTCTGAAAAAGACTTAGAGCATGTACTTCCGGCATCTATTAGTAGTATGCAGAAGAAGACAGTATATGGAAAAGAAACATCCGAGAGAATTTATGAATTAGCTAAGTTATATAGTTTGGGGTATGAAGTTTTTGATTCAGAGGAAAGTTTCAAACAATGGCTTATGTCACCATCTAAATCACTTGGCGGTAAAAAACCATTTGAATTACTTGATAGCAGTTTTGGGTTCCAAGTGGTCGAAAACGAGATCGTACGCATTCAATATAATGTGTATAGTTGATGTTTTTATACAGGGTTGCAAACGTGAAGTATAAAGATTCTACTTTGTCAGGGATAGGTGCAGAAAAAGTTGGAGGTAGATGGAATGAAGTGGGCACAAGAGCCGTATATTGTTCAGAGAATATCTCTCTAGCGCTTTTAGAATATTATGTTCATTCAGAAAACATCGCAACCCTTCCAAAGAAGATTTTGGTTGCCAAGATTGAAATACCTGATGACTTTGAAATTGAAAAATTAGACGATCTACCCGAAAAGTGGGATCAATATCCATACTCATCCAAAACAACTTCAGTTTTTACTGGTTTAGCAAAAAGTCGAGATTTTTTTGCTCTTAAAGTCCCTTCTACAATTGTAGGGATGGAACATAACTATATTCTAAATCCTTTATACAAAGATTTTGGAAAAGTTACAATTATCGAGTTTTTCGACTTACCAATAGATCCTAGATTAAAGGAAAGCGAGCATTAATTTAATTATCGCTAACGGTTAGTATAAAAGCAGTAGCGAAGTAGAACGCAGATGCTTTTGATTTTAAATATACTGAATTAATGGCAACAACGGTTCTGATTGACATCCAAACCGCTATTGATTTTATACATGTTGTGGTATCGTGATTTAATTTTTTCAAGCCATTGTTTAGTTTTTCCTTTTACCTTTTTCTGAATTTCCTTATCGTAGGACTTTTTTGAAGACTTTACTATTTTCATTTTATGGTTGACATATAGAGCTGTTTTATCTTTTACTTCATCAGACGTTGAAAGGTAGATAGATGATTTTGCAGCTTTTTCTACAGACCCACCCACAGTCAGTTTCATTAAAGGGAATAATAACTTAAATGGAAATGGCAGATAGTTGGATGACATGGCATCGGTCATATTCGTTTTAGCTCCGCCCGGGTCAGCCGCGTATACTTTTACACCCTCCTTGTGCCATTCCTCAGCAATTGAATAGTTCCACATCAGGTGCATCAACTTAGAGCTTCCATATGCTTTAAATGCATAAAAGCTCTTTTCGCTCTGAAGGTCATCAAAATCAATCTTACCAAAATGATGGCCCCCTGTGGTTAAAAATACCACTCGTGCATCGTTACTTTTTTGTAACAGTGGTTTTAGTTCGTTGGCTAATAAAGCAGGCATGATGTGATTGATGGCCAAATGTGCCTCAAAACCATCTTTGGTTATTTTCTTCTCGTCAGAAAGAAGGCCTGCGTTGTTAATTAAAACATCTAATTTCTCTATTTTAGAATGGATCTGCTTCACAAGTTCCAAAACAGAATGAGCATCAGACATATCGGCTAGTAAATAGTCCACTTTAGCATCCTTGGCAATTTTTTCTAATTCGGATTTGGCATTTTCTGCTTTCAACCGCTCTCGACCTGTAATAATCAGACGATGACCTTTTTCTATCAGCCCTTTGGCTGTAGCATAGCCTATTCCGGAAGTGGCTCCGGTAATTAAAATATTTTTTTTCATAGTATTAACTGTTTAAAAATGATTTCAAATTTTTTTGTATTGATTTCAGCATGTTGATTCTTTCTTCTTCAGAAATTTGTTGAACCGCGAGTAAGGTATGCGTATGAGTTTGAAAACCCATGAATTGTAGGATGCCTTTTTCCATGGTGTCTTTGGGTGCATCGGTTAAACCATATGCTGCATAAGCCTCAGGCGTATTTCCTCCGGTTTGTACTACAAATGCTTTTTTGCCTTTCATCATGGGCGTTACCCCTTCAGGGCCAAATGCAAATGAAAAACCATGAGTAAATACCCTGTCGATGTATCCTTTTAATATTGCGGGAGGCCCAAACCACCAAATGGGATACACAAATATCAATAAATCGGATTTAGTAATAAGTGATTGTTCATATTGAACATCTTCCAGTGAGCCTTTGCCAGTGAAAACCGAGCCTAGCTCGGCTCCCGAGAATACCGGGTCGAATTGAAGTTCATAAAGGTTTCTGAGATTGTATTCTAATGCATTCTTTTCAAGCTCTTCCCGGATAGTTTGAAGTAAACCCGCGTTAAAACTAGCCGGATTAGGATGAGCATATATTATTAAAACTTTCATATTACAGTGTTATATTTTAGTTTAAATTTTTTTTATGATACGTCATTTTTAGTTGATGGAGTCTTCTTAAGCCAGCTGAGAAAAGAAGCAAGAACAAGAAGCAAAATGAAAAAAGCTGGCATGGCCATAGTAAATGCATCACCATGAGCCAGATGCGAATAAACGGCGCCAATACCATAAAAGAGAAATCCGGCATAAGCACCTGTTTTAAGGTGAGTGTTTTTTATAAATAAAATAGTTATTATCCCCAATATCTTAAGTACCCCGAATAATGGTAATAAATAAATTGGAAAGCCAAGTGCAGTAATACTTTGCACGATTGGTTCAGCTTGTATAATGTCGCCAATACCTGTAGCCATCATTTGGATCGATAGCAGAACAGTAGTTATCCAGTAAATCCATTTGTTTGTTTTCATAACAGTGTTATATTTTTAGGTAAAAAAATTTATTCTATTCCTTTGATATAATTTTCTACAATCCCTCTTAAAACCTTAATTGCCTCCCTTTCTGTAATATCAAAGTTATTCTGTGCGATTAGTGTAAACCCATGAATCATAGACCACCATCCTAAAAATAGTGCAGTGTTCATCCTTCCTGAAAGTTCCTCTATTAAATTACGCACAGGTTCACCGGCATTACTCAATGTTTCATGAGTAGCCCGTTTACAGGCAACACCATTTACTTGAAACATCAGTTCATAGTACCTTTGATGTGTTCTGGCAAAACTATAGTGAGCAATACATAAATTAATAAATTGTTCTTTAGGCTCACTTACGTTAGAAATTGAGTTTATGTATTTTCTTTTAAGTAATCTAAAACCCCTTTTTTGGACTTCAACTAATAAATTCTCTTTGCTGCCAAATTCTGAATAGATCTTAATAGTACTATAGTTGATTCTTTTCGAAATTCCGCGTACAGAGGTGTTACCCCATCCAACTTCCTTAGCTAAACCAATTGTAGCATCTAATATTTGATCTGTACTTACCTTCATTTGTATTACTTGACGTTGACAAATATAACGATGTTATAATTAATATACAAAAAAAAATCTACCCTTTTGATATTTAAATTCTAATAGATCCTCTTTCTGAATTTCATTCTGACTAAGGTCAATTTTTGTTATTGATTATCAATTGTTTATATTTTTATCAAATCTATCATTT
>CAKZPJ010000170.1 GCA_937138955.1 uncultured Flammeovirgaceae bacterium
TGATCTACTACAACGCAGTAAGGCGTACCAATGAGGTCTTGGCGAGTGTAACGTTTACCAATAGCGGCACTTTCTTCGTACACCACCTTCATATCTAACTTCAGCGATTCGTAAATCTCTTTCGCTTTTTCGGGTAACCCGTCTTTCTTCACCAATGGTAGCACTGCCGCTTTCACCGGAGCTAAAGCTGGGTGGATTTTCAGGTAAATCCGTTTCTTTTCGTTTCCTTTAGCGTCTACTCCGGTATCCTCGGTGTAGGCTTCGCACAAAGTCATCAGAAATAGCCGATCTGCCCCGATAGAGGTTTCAATTACGTAGGGCACGTAGCTTTCCGATACATCCGGATCGTAGTACTGCTGTTTTTTCTTAGATAGTTTTTGATGCTCAGTCAGGTCAAAATCTGTACGAGAATGAATTCCTTCTACTTCTTTGAAACCGAATGGAAACTGGTACTCGATATCTACCGCAGCATCAGCATAATGCGCTAGTTTCTCATGATTGTGAATACGGAATTTCTCAGTCGGAATACCTAAGGTTTCATGCCAGCGCATTCGGATTTGCTTCCAATGGTCAAACCACTCGGCTTGGGTGCCAGGGCGAATGAAGAATTGCATCTCCATTTGCTCAAATTCCCGCATCCGAAAGATAAACTGCCGGGCTACAATCTCGTTACGGAAGGCCTTGCCAATCTGGGCGATACCAAATGGGACTTTCTTTCGAGCAGTTTTCTGTACGTTGAGGAAGTTGACAAAAATACCCTGAGCGGTTTCGGGACGAAGATAAATTTTGTTAGAATCTTCGGCTACCGAACCTACCTGGGTAGAAAACATCAGGTTAAACTGCCGTACTTCCGTCCAATTAGTCGTACCTGATTCGGGGCAAACAATATCGTATTCTACAATCAAGTCGCGCACTCCGGCTAGGTCTTCCGCTTCTAGCAATTCGTTCATGCGCTTTAGCAGCAGTTGAGCGGTTTTGATTTCACCTTCCGCTTCTAACTGCGCCGCTTTATCTTCAATCAGCGTATCGGCTCGGTAGCGCTTATTAGAATCTTTGTTATCGATCATCGGATCGTTGAAGCTATCGATGTGGCCGGAGGCTTTCCAGGTCTGAGACTGCATAAAGATAGCGGCATCCAGTCCAACGATATTATCGTTCAGCCGAGTCATGGCCTGCCACCAGAATTGCTTCAGGTTATTTTTAAGCTCTACCCCGTAAGGGCCGTAGTCGTACACTGCTTGCAAGCCATCGTAAATTTCGCTGGAAGGGTATACAAAACCGTATTCTTTCGCATGAGCGATTACTTGCTTAAGTGAACTTTCGGGTTCGTGTGGAGCTGCCTCTTTGGATTTATTCTTTGCCATAGCCACAAAGATAGAAAAGCCCTTCGCGGATTTACAACGAAAGGCTTGGAATTATTGGTGGAGGCTGATGTTAACTGAAGTAAGTAATTATAGTTCTCTTTTCAAAATTTACTTTAACATACACTTCGGTAAGTGGTAAAGACAAGCCAAGAGCAGGTAATTCTATATTGCTCTATAGTCCACTGGCTTCGGTAAACTTCCACACGTTGTTAGCTGCGTCACGGGAAAACACTTCAATATGTGGTTTCTCTTGAGATATTAACACGTATTTCTGTAAACTATCTATCGTGCGGTGCGACTCAAATTTCTCACCTCGATCGCGAGCTTCAGTGTTCTCCGACAATAAGCACTAGGACAAAAATAGCTTATAAATAGCAATTTTTCATTACGTTTGTCTAATGGGCAGGTTGAACGCACTAATGGGTCAAGATAGGGTCGTTTTTGTAAAGAAAGCAGGTATAGAATGGCTGATCACTGCTCATGGTATCTTATTTCGCATCGGCACGCTAGGTCAGACAAATATGCCTTACCACCATCTACAGCGAACCGGCCAATTTGTATAGTTTTATGATAGCAAGAAGGTATCAGAGGAGGATAACAAGCGTATCGAGCAAAATATGCTCTCAATGCTCTGGTTAGTGCGTTCAACCTAGTATTTGATTGAAAAAGAAATTCTTAAAAACCCAGTACTGTATTTGTCTGATTTCCTCGAACGTAACCGCATCTTTTACTATGATAACTTGATGCGGGTTCAAAAAAAACGATATAACTCAGTGATTCAAGTTTTTTCTGGTAGGAGTTATAGAAACCGCCAAGAGTAGCATCTCAACATTTGACCGCATTCTAAAATTACAGAAAGATATTGAACGACGTACTCAGCAATGAGGCAGCCGGGCTAATAATGCAAATATCATCATCAAGCATTTATACCAAGATCCTATTCTTGATGCTCAGAAGACAAAAAGCTAACTGGCCTCTCGGCACCCTCAGCGTATAAGCTAATAGATGATTTAAAAAATCAAGGAATGATCTATGAAATGACCGGATCTAAACGGGGGAAGATATTTTATTTCTGGGAGTACGTTGATATTTTTAGTAGTAAAGACGATTAAGGAGCATTGCTGTAAACTACCCCCGCTCGATTTGCTCTACCAACTCATTGTACCAATCTTCGCCATATTTGCGGATGAGAGGTTCTTTGAGGAAGCGGTAGAGCGGTACGCCGAGCGCTCGACCCAGATCGCAGGCGGGGTGACAGATGTACCAGCGGTGGTAGTTCACCGCGTCATAATTATCGTAACTATCAACCCGAAGAGGGTAGAGGTGGCAGGAGATAGGTTTGCGGAACGAAGTTTTTCCGGCCTGATAGGCTTGTTCGATTCCGCACTTTAGTGTACCCTTTTTATCGCGGATAGCGTAGGCACACTCCTGTCCGTTGATGATGGGGGTTACATAGTCATTATCCTGATCGGTGGTGTGCTTGCCCTGCTTCTCAATTTCACGAATGCCTTCTTCAGTAAGAAAGGGTTTTACTTCTTCGTAGATATCATCTAGTATTGCAAGCTCTTCTTTTTCTAAGGGTGCCCCGGAGTCTCCTTCCACACAGCAGGCTCCTTGACATTTCTTTAAGTCGCAAACGAAAAACTGCTCTTTTACATCATCGCTCAGCACGGCATCTCCAACAATAATCATAATCTTTCAATCAGTAGTTTGTAAAATTACAAAATAGTAAACCAAATTTATTACGAGTAAGAGTAACATATACCCTTTTCCGCTTGTTTTCGTAATAAATATGCAGACAGCAGTACTAGAGCGATTCAATATTTTTTAATTTCTACGCTTAACGGTATTGTTTTTCTACCTACTATTTTTACAGTGGTTTATTAAAAAATCGCTGATAGGGTAGATTTATTTTTTTATTTATGAACCTAACATTTTTATGATGAAAGACCTGAAAGATTTATTACAACACATGCTCAAGGATCTATGGAGTGCCGAAGATCAAATGCTTGAAGCATACGAGAAAATGGCTCAACGAGCTGACAGCAATAAGCTAAAGCAGTACTTTGAAGACCATATCGAAGAAACTAAGAAGCATAAAGAGACTGTAGAGAATATCTGCGACGAAATGGGCATTAAGCATACCGGGGAGAAATGCCACGGTATGGCTGGATTGGTAGAAGAAGCCCTTGGGTTTTTGAAAGAAGACAACATGGACAAAGACGTATTGGATGCGGGTATGATTGCCCAAGCGCAGCGTTTGGAACACTATGAAATTACTGGTTACGGCACGGCTCGCCGCTTTGCTGAAGAACTAAAACTAACTTCTGTAGAAGAAAAGCTGAAAGGCATTTTGGATGCAGAACACAACCAAGACGATGTTCTAACTGAGTTAGCCGAATCTCGCCTAAACCAGCAGGCGAAGTAGCTTTATTGTTAACAAGCTAGAAAAAAAAGGGCTAGGTTATCATGGTTGATAGCCTGGCCCTTTTACAAATATACCCGGTGTGGCTCCGGTGTGTTCCCCATCTTTTAACACTAAAGTACCGTTGACCATCACGTGCACCATTCCCTCTGAGTATTGGTGCGGTTTTTCAAAAGTAGCTTTATCCTGAATGGTAGCCGGATCAAAGATGGTGACATCCGCGTAGAAGCCAGGAGCTAGTTTTCCTCGTTCCTGAATGTTTAGTTTCTGAGCTGATAACTCGGTAAGCCGATGGATAGCCTCTTCCAGCGAAATAACCCGTTCTTCGCGGACGTACTTACCCAGCAAGCGGGCGAAATTGCCGTAGGTTCGAGGATGCGTGTTGCTTTCCAGATTCTTGCCTTCGGCAGCAATAGAGCGAGCATCCGAGCCGAAGGTCATGTACGGTAGTTTGATCTGTTTCTTGACATTATCTTCGTTCATCAGAAAGTAGACGGTGCCAATATCCCCTTCGTTCTGTACCACCAGATCTATAATCGTTTCGGCGGAGGAAGTGCCTCGCTTGTCGGCAATATCCGCTACGGTTTGCCCGACGTACTGCTTTAATGAATCCTGGTCGAACTCTACTAGTAAAATATTATCAGCATCTCCAGCTAGTTGTAGGAAGTTCTCCCACTCATTGGTATCCGATTCCATCTCAGCGATTACTTGCTGGCGAATAGACGGATTTTGTAGTCGCTCTACCCAAGCTTGAGTGCCACCTTCCTGCACCCAGGGGGGCATGGTAGCGTCTAGTCCGGTAGAGGCTGCCACGTAGTTATACATATTAGCACTTACGTCCATTCCAGCCTGACGAGCCGAATCAATCTTGGCCAATACCCGATCTAGCTTAGGCCAGTTACGCTCTCCGGCGGCCTTCAGGTGATATATTTCCGCTGCGATGTCGGCTTTTTGGGCAATCGTGAATAATTCGTTGACGGCTTGCTCAAAGTTATCGCCCTCGCTGCGGAGGTGGGAGATGTATTTGCCATTGTACTCAGCGGCTACTTCTGCTAAAGCAATGAGTTCTTCGATGCTGGCGTAGAAAGCCGGGGCGTAAATCAGTGACGAACCTAAACCCAGTGCTCCCTCCTTCATGGCCTGTCGTACCAAATTTTGCATTTGAGCCAGTTCGGTTTCAAGAGGTGAGCGATCTTCGTAGCCTAGTTCGTGTACCCGAATGGTGGTAGCTCCCACAAAGGAAGCCACGTTGGTAGATACTCCCCGATCAACCAAATGCTGAAGTCCCTCGCCAAAGGTCGTCCAGGCAATGGTATCGCCGTTTTCTAACGCCCGCTGTTTAGCCGCATCACTTACCGGACCGAGCGATGAACCTTCGCCAAATACCTCTAGCGTGACGCCCTGCTTGATGCCGCTCATAGAACGACCATCTTCCAGCAGCGGATAAGCCGCCCAACTCAGCATATTGATAAAACCAGGAGCGACGGCTAGTCCACTGGCGTTAATCACCGTTTGCGCTTCTGCTTGGGAGAGGTCGCCGATAGTATCAACCCTTTGGTCAGTTATGCCAATGTCGGCTACTTGCGGGGTGCTGCCCGTTCCATCGTAGACAGTGCCGTTTTGGATAATGACATCGTATTGAGCGGGTTCAGTACAGCCAAAAGTATACAGGAATAATAGGAAAGCTAGGGGTAATCGTATTGAGGTGAGGAACATAAGCGAGGTGGTTTTTGACTGAGAAAAAGCTAAGATAAGCCTTTCGTGCCAGGAAAAAATAACCTGACCTACGTACCAGTAAATTTAGACTAGGATGCCCGGTTATCTATTACTACCAAAAGGTAGAGCAGGGTGACCATGGAGCGGTAAAAACAAAATATCCGTTACTAATGCTGCGCGTAATGAAACCAGCGAGTTTTTGCTTGTATCCGAGACAACCAAAACCGGGTGTTCGGGCAATATGAAAAAAGCTATAACAAAGCTCTTACTTAATCCCTAGAAATTACGGTCGTATACCCTACTCTCACTTTATCAGAAAAAGATCGCGGTTTGCGTCATAATTTATATGCCTGCGCCATAGTTTCTATGTCTTCCGCAAATTTGATGCATTTGGCTGCATAGCTCATAGGTCTGGTAAAGGCACTTACCCGACTTTTGTATTAAACGAAAATAAAAGTCAAATGCTAAAAATTAAGATCATGAAAACACTAAAGATTAATCTCCTGAAAACCTTATTCAACCTTTCCCTCCTCGTCTTTTTGCTACCAGCCTGCACTGAGTTAAGCAGTAGTACGAATGAAACGTCAGTAGTAGACAGACCCGCAGTGGATATTCAGACGGCGGTAATATCCAGTAACCTAGAAGCGGTCAAACAGCATATCGAGGCAGGAGCTGACCTTAATGAGAAGGAACCGTTTAGTAGTTCCACCCCTTTAATCTCCGCCGCTACATTCAACAAACCAGAAATAGTTAAGGCACTGATTGACGCTGGTGCCAATCTATCCACGAAAAACAACGACGGATCAACCGCCCTGCATTCAGCAGCTTTCTTCGGCCGGGTAGAAATAGTACAAATGCTGATTGATGCGGAAGCTGATAAAACCCTACGAAACAACTTTGGGGCTACCGCCCGAGAATCGGTGATGGGGCCTTTTGCTGATGTTAAGCCTATCTACGAGATGCTGGAACAGCAACTGAGTCCAATGGGCTTACAGTTTGATATGAACGAGTTGGAAAAGACTCGTCCGGTGGTAGCAATGATGTTGCAGTAGTCACTCTCAAATTAATACTCCGATGATAACCGAAAGAAGATACGATATTGATTGGCTGCGTGTGATTGCTATTGGATTACTGCTGATCTATCATATAGCAATCATTTTCCAGCCGTGGGCCATGTTCGTTGGCTTTATCCGAAGCGACGAGCTGATGGAAAGTTTATGGAAACCAATAACTATGCTTAACATCTGGCGAATCCCTTTGCTGTTCTACGTTTCCGGCATGGGCGTTTATTTTGCTATCCGAAAAAGAAACTGGCGACAGTTACTCCTGGAGCGTAACCAGCGAATTCTTTTGCCATTTATTTTCGGTATCATTGCCATTGTTCCATTGCACCTATTTATTTTTCAGGGATATTATAATTTGCCCCTGGGCTATTATCCGCATCCTGGTCATTTGTGGTTCCTGGGAAATATTTTCACCTACGTGCTGTTACTGTCTCCGCTCTTCTTCTTTCTGAAGAAAAAAGAAGATAGTAGGTTTATGACAGTTTTGGTCTCCTTCATGAGCAATCCGCTGGGGCCTTTATCTTTATCAGTCTTTTTCGTGATGGAAGCTGTAATTGTCAGGCCCCAGACTTTTGAACTGTACGCACAGACGTGGCACAGCTTTTTCTTGGGGCTTCTGGCCTTCTTTTTCGGTTTTCTCTTCGTATACAGCGGGAAGGCGTTCTGGCAAACTGTTCTAACATGGAGGTGGATTTACCTGAGTTTAGCGATCGTTTTGTATATCATCCGATTAATAGTATTCGGTATGAAATCAACGGACTACCTCATGGCCATTGAGTCCAATCTGTGGATTTTGGGAGTCTTTGGGTTTGGTTACAAATATCTAAATAAGCCGAGTAGCACATTGAGCTACTTAAGTCAAGCCGCTTATCCGGTGTACATCATTCATATGTTTGTATTGTATGCTGGAGCCGCTATTATTTTGCCGTTGAAGATGCCGATCCTGCTAAAATTCATAGCGATCGTAGTGTTCACTGGCATTGGGTGTTATCTCATTTATGATTTTATCATTAGAAGGATTAGTTTTCTGAGGCCTTTGTTTGGGTTGAAATGGAAATTCAACCGAGTGGCGAAAGCTAAAACTTTTATAAAAGCAGCTGCATCAATAAACTAGAGCTTACCCGCGAAGAATGATGATTTACAAATTGCCAGTCGCTAATATCAACAGACCTATGTTCCAGATAGAATCGTCTACTATCAGTTAATTGGGAAGTGATTGGCAAACGACCGATCATCTAATATCAGCACCCAATCGTTTCCCGCCCCTAGGTTGCCAGGAGGATCAAACGTATGCGCTTGTTCGTTCTTAGCCAATTTAGGATTGTTTTCTGCTTGATATTCGTTGCTGCGCGGATTATACCAGATAGCGGTTAGTGAAGACTTGGATAATGCGGATACATCTACCGAGTAAGCGGCATCGCTGGCGGAATATATCAGCACAAAACTATTATCGCTGGCTTTTGCCGCTTGAATGTGAGCGTCGTAATTATCAGAATTACCCGCTACGATGATGCTTTGGTCAGGGCGCAACTTCAGAAAGTCATCACCTAACTTGTGTAGAAAGTTACTTAGGTAACCAATCTCTCGAGCACCAGGGTAGTTAATAGCTGCTAGGGCGGTACTACTACAGCTATCAGAAGCAGTGAGGCCATCCCAGATTCCTCCGGCTCCGTAGGAATGTCCGAAGGCTCCGGCAAAAATAGTAAAGTAGGCCCGACGGCGTATATTGAACGGAGTGGTGCCACAGAAGTCTTTATTATTCTCATACCAAGCCTCAGAATCCAAGGTAGGCTTGGGCTTTCCGTCGTATAGTTGATTGTAGTCAAACGAAATCGCTTCCCATACCGTCCAGGCGCGCTTGTCTTTGCGGGGCAAGTCATCCAGGCAACACCACTGACTAGTTTGCCAATTGTTAAAATCACACAAATTGGTATCATCAGAAATGCTGGTGCTGCGTTTAAAGTCAGCGTGTACTGTGAGCAATTTATCTCCAGTATCGCCCTCTCGGATGCCCCGTACTAGTTCGCTCAGTTTTTCGTTGGGAATAGTATTTTTTCGGAGGTGCCCTCCGGCTTCACCCAGGGTGAGCCAGACGATATTATTATTATTTTTGTATCGGTCACCCACCCAGCGACCGTATTTATACAAGTCGTCCGCACTATTATTTCTGGTTTTGCCCCACCAGCCCAGCGTAATACCTGCATACATATTTCGCTGGGCGCATTTGGCAATGTATTCATCTAGGTATTTCCACCAAGCTTTGTTAGGATTATCAATGTCACCGGTACCTGCTCCGTTGTACAGCTTCTCTCGGCAACTTACCATCATAACAGTAAAACCCTGAGCACTGCGCTTATCTAAAATACTATCGATCGTTGCCGGCGGAAGCTTAGCGAAAAACCAATTTGTCTCTCCAATCCAGACAAACGGACTACCATCTTCTTTCACCAGAAACCGATGGTTATCCCCAACCCTAAGTTTTTGTATTTGGGCTACTGAAGAAGCAGAAACAAATAGCAGATTTGAAATTATAAAGCAGCGGCACAAAATGTATTTCCAGTGATCCATTACCGAGAACAGAACTTTAGCTTTGCGATTTTACTTTTAGCGCCCAGTCGCGCTTAGAGATATTTTCACCTTTAGGAAAGCTCTCAAGCAGCAGCTGGCCATCAGCATCAGTAGCTACTTCGGTAGAAGTTAGCCACTCTCCTGCAATAGTATCGAACCAAGTGATTTGATACGTAGCATTTTTATTCAGACCGTTGACGGACGGAATTTCAGCTTCGTTCTCAAAGTAGAGAAAAGCCAGGTTTTTGTCGGGATGCAGCAGCATAAAAGCCCAACCGTCTAATCCTTCTTCAGGTGCACCCGCCGCTTGGTGCGGGGTTAGTAGCTCCTTTTGGGGGACACACTGCTGATAAGCTTTGCCTTCGGAAAGTATAAATTTGGCCAGATGCGGAAGCTGGGCTCCCGCTGGATAATTCAGACCTTCCCAGATGTACGGTCGGTCACCTTCATTTTTAGGCTCTCCGGTGGTGTTGCCATCGTAAGCCCCCGTTCCGTAGATATGTCCGGCCAACCCGCCCGATAAAACACTGCCGTACATCTGCGCTCGCCCAAAATAGTTGTCCCGATCTGAGTTGGGAATGGGGCGCTCTCCGGCTACCAGATTATGAAATTCATTATCCCAGCCCGGATAGTAAGGCTCTAAGTTAGCCGCCGGGTAGGGTGGGTCTAGCTCGAACAAGGTTTCAATCATCGGATAAAAACCGTGGTTACGGGGAACATTGCCTACCGAATGCATGGTGAGCCAGGGAGCTGATTCATTGTGGCCAAATTCAGTGTAAGTAGAACCATCAATCAGTATGGTGTGGGGCTGACCGTAGGGCAACCCCCCGTATTTATTGTAATGATAGGTTAGTACCTCATTAAAGTCATCGGATGGTAAGCAGTAGTCTTCGTTAATCCAATCGAGGTGGATGCCACTAAAGATAATATTGTAAGCACCATAGCGCGACGCGATGTACTGTACATAACGAGCGTACGACTCCGGCCAATCAAAATAGCGCTTCCAACTGGGGCCATGGTCGCGGCGGACTGTCTCCAGAAATACTACAAATCCCTGATCAGACATGTATTGCATCTTTTTGTCCATATTTTTGAAATACTCTGGGTTAATTCGGTTGTAGTTGGCAATCACCGGCATTTCATCCCACGGCTCAAAGGGCATATTCCCCTCATCGTCGTGCATATCCTGCCCGGTATTGGTTCCGTTCTTCTCCCAGGCTTGCCGTACGCCAATAGAATCAGCATTTTTAAACGCAGCCGGATATTCATCAGCAATCCAGTTAGGAAAAGCGGCAATCATAGCGATAGTATTATACCCCTGATTCTTCCGAAAGTTGAGGGCTTGCTCCAGGCTGATGCCCTCAGCTGGTACGTAGTTATCTTCAGGCTCTACACCAGTAAGTGGATACCGCCAGGTAGCAGTCGACCACCAAGTGTCGCCCAGCATAAAGAACGAGCTGCCATCGGCGTACTCGAGTGCGCGTCCATTCGTAGTAGCCCGGACAAAGCCCCGTCGGTTGGGGTTCTCTTCAATTTCCGGTTCATTCCATCTGATAGCGGTGAATGATCCGCTATGATCGTTCAGCCCGGCATCTGGCTGATTAGAACCGCTTTTCCAACTCCACTCCCTGGGTTCGGACGCTACCAACCGGAAAACAAATTCGTTATCGCCATTCCAAAAGCCGTAGATTCGCTCATCAAAATTAGGGCCGATAAGTTCTACCCAGCAGTCTACTTCAGCGTAGGGGTTTTCGTACTGATTCTCGGCATTTAGGGTTATTTCCTCAATTTCATAAACGTGAATATGCTTAGCGTTTGGGCTTTCAGGTTGGCAAGCGATAAACAGGGCAGTGAACAGTATAAGTAAGCTAAAATGACGGGTAATACTTATTGATAATGACATACGGTAGGTATCGAGGTTAGTTTATTGCTAAGATAATAAGCTGATCGGGAAAAGCTAAAAACTCTAAATTAGAATGGTTCTCCGTGGGTGTACTGCATGATACTGCGGGCAACAGACCGCCAACGCTTTACCAGTTGTACGCCAATTTCTGAACTAACCTTAGTACCAAACAGCTTTTGAGTGTTGCGGCCTACCCAGAGTCGGGCGGCGAATTGTTTTTTCCAGGTAGTAGTATATTCAGTTTCTAGCGCAATGCGGTCAAAACTGGTAGGAGAATAGTGTTGAAGAACTAAATCAGAAAGTATTTTAGCCGAGTGAATAGCCATCGCCATACCGTTACCGCAGAGCGGAGTGATCAGTCCGGCTGTGTCACCCGACATTAAAATATGATCGACTACTGGTTGTTTAGGGGCAAAGGAAATCTCGTTAATCACCTCTGGTTGGTCGAGCAGAAATTCAGCGTTGCTCCACAAATTCCGTAGGAACAGATTCTGGTGTAGTACCTTCGCTTCCATTGCTTCAATAGAGCCGTACTTTCGCAGTTGCGCTCGAGTGCCTAAGTAGCAAACATTGTAACGACCGTCTTCCACTCGAGAAATTCCGCAGTAGCCACCCGGAAAGTTGTGCAAAGCGATAACATCGTCAGGAAAATCAACCCGTACATGATACTTTACTCCAATATAAGGCGAGTGCTGCTGAATAAACGGACGACTCAACTGCTTATCTAACCGAGCACGTTTACCGTAAGCTCCGATGACTAATTTGGCTTCTACTAATCCATTCTGCGGTAGCGTAACCTGAAAATGATCTTCCACAAAATCTACTGATTGAACCGCCGTCTGCTGCCAAATTTCCGCTCCGACTTGTTTAGCTCGTTGATACAAAAACTGATCTAACGCGTAGCGACTCACTCCAAAACCGCCTAAATCAAGGGGCATACTGGCCGAAGCCCCAGAGCAGGCGGTCAGCGTGAACTCACGAATCGATGAAGGCTCTAACTCGTAGGGGAAAGCATTAATTGACTCTAAGAAGGGAACTACTTCGTTAGAAATATACTCACCGCAGACTCGGTGAAATGGATACGTTTTCTTTTCCAGCAGTAAAACATCCAGTCCGGCTTCGCCTAAGCGAATAGCGTTTATCAGCCCAGCGAGTCCGCCTCCGATGATGATTAGGTCTTTCAAAAGCTTGGGTATTGGGGATTAGGTTTTAGGAATTGATTTAAGCATAGTGATACACACAAGGCTACTAAAGTACAGCATTCTTTTCCAATACCT
>CAKZPJ010000171.1 GCA_937138955.1 uncultured Flammeovirgaceae bacterium
AACCAGAGAACACAATGTCGTCGCCATCAGGATCAGTCCCAGTAACCATTGCCTCCAGTACGGTTCCGGCTTCAATACAAGTGTCGGCTGGTATTTCTAAAGTAGGAGGATCGTTTTCTGCATTTTCCACAATAATTTGCATATCGCGGGTTACATATCCCAGAAGAAACCATTCTCCGTCAACTTTTCGCCACTCTTCCACAATGAAAGCAACATTGTATTCATTCTTACTCCCCACATCGCCCTGCAAAGCAGGAGCATCCCAGACTAGCTCGCCGGTTATTGGATCTAGTGTTAAGGTTGATGGTATATCTACATCATTTTGGGTAGTGGCCGTTTCAGGAGCCGTCTGCTGATCGTATATATGAGGATCTCGGTAGCCATTTACTGGTTCTCCGCCAGGAAAGTTATCACTGGGGGCATCTTGCCTGGGTACTACTAGTTTATAGGATAGACTATCACCATCAGGGTCTACAGCACCAGGGTTGTGTACAAATCGTCGGCCTACTACAGCCCCCTCTACCGGAGGATTGGTAAGCACGGGTGAGCTGTTACAGAGCACCGCATCAATAGAAATTTTTGTTTCAATATAAAAAGGGGTATCCACCGACTCGATCATGTTCAGAATATCGGCATTCCGGTTAAATTCCCGAAAGCTGATGATATAATCTCCCGATCCAGGAAAAGCAATATCGGTGAGCACAAATTCACTTACTCGAATTAGATTTTGATTATCAATCACTTCTCGAGTGAAAAAGTCGTTTTCGGTACTTACGTCAATATCATCACCGAAGCCTAAATTTAAGATGCCATTACCAAACTCTACTTCCGATCCGGTGTCTTCATAACCGATAATCCGAATAGTAAACAAATCATTCTGGCAAGATTGCCGCTCAACGATAATTTCTCCGGCTCGGATGTGAGTAGCCCAGACCCGCTCTACTCCTACTAGCAACCCTAGAGCTGTAATTGCCAGAACTAAGCAAATTCTTTTCAAGATACCTGCATTAAAATGAATAATCTTATTTTCTATGCTTTAGGAAAATAATTATAAATAAAAATATAAAAATTTTAATATTTCTAATATAGTGCTATTTAACTTAATAACGAACAAAAAAACGAATAATTGCCGTCAATTCACAGTAAAGGAAGAAATGTCAGTTGCGATATAAACCTTACACCATGTATCTTTTATTGTTAATTCCTAATAACAAGTTTCTTAAACAAATCGTGTCTTAGACGAACCGAGCTATTTGTAACGAAGTTATAATAACAGTAGGGTCTCGTATAGTTTAGAAACATTCAAAATAATAAAGCTAGAGTTGAATACTTTGTTTACTAACGATTCCTAGTATAATTTTAAACGTTTTAGATTATTATTTACTGTTTGAACTATCACTTTTTATGAGTTGGTTTTCCCAAGCCTTAAACAGCACTATTGGTAAGAAAGTAATTATGGCACTTACTGGCCTGTTCTTGATTACCTTTCTGATTGTACACGTATCAGGTAACACTTTATTGTTTCGCAGCGATGGTGGAGAGGCATTTAATCTTTATGCGGAGTTTATGACTTCAAATCCTATCATTAAAGCTGCATCTATTATTCTGTACTCCGGAATTATTTTACATGTAATCTACGCGCTCGTTTTATCTGTTCGTAATAAAACTGCTCGTCCGGTCGGTTACGCGGTAGCAAATCCTAGCCAAAACAGTAGCTGGAAATCACGCAATATGGGGGTTTTAGGCACTATCGTGCTTATTTTTCTTATCATTCATTTACGTTCTTTTTGGTACGAAATGAAATTTGGTGAGGTGCCTACCATGCTGGTTGATGGAGTAGAAATAAAGGATTTGTACTCTATAGTATCAGCGGCTTTCACTCAGTGGTGGTACGTACTGATTTATGTTTTGGCAATGGTTGGTTTAGGCTATCATTTGGCTCACGGCTTCTGGAGTGCGTTTCAGACTTTAGGCTTACAGCATAAGAAGTATTCTCCTTTCATTAAGAAAGCAGGTTTAGCTTTTGCTATTGTAGTGCCTCTGCTATTTGCTTCCATGCCGGTCTACTTGTTCATTAAAAGTTTATCGTAATTAGTGAATACCTTCAAATTCATCGCAGCGACGCCTAAAATGAACATTTTAATTAGACAAAACTTATACTTTAGAAATTGCTTGACTATTTATAACTAGTTTGACGATATGGTTTTAG
This sequence comes from uncultured Flammeovirgaceae bacterium, assembly GCA_937138955.1. Taxonomy (GTDB): domain Bacteria; phylum Bacteroidota; class Bacteroidia; order Cytophagales; family Cyclobacteriaceae; genus Tunicatimonas. The sequence goes on from CAKZPJ010000171.1 coordinate 2,210, forward strand.
ACGGAAAGACACCCACGGGCCCTCTGGCCGAACAATGGACAAAACACAAATTTGGATTAAAGCTGGTGAATCCGGCTAATAAGCGAAAGTACGATATCATCGTGGTTGGAACCGGATTAGCCGGAGCTTCGGCCGCAGCTTCCTTAGCCGAACTGGGCTACAACGTAAAATCTTTTTGTTTCCAAGATAGTGCCCGACGAGCCCATAGTATTGCGGCTCAAGGTGGAATTAATGCTGCTAAGAATTACCAAAATGATGGCGACAGCGTTTTCCGCTTATTCTACGATACAGTTAAAGGAGGCGATTACCGCTCACGCGAAGCCAATGTTTACCGATTATCCCAAGTAAGTGTTAATATTATTGATCAGGCGGTAGCTCAAGGGGTACCTTTTGCCCGAGAATACGGAGGACTACTTGATAATCGCTCATTTGGAGGTGCTCAAGTATCTCGAACATTTTACGCTCGGGGCCAAACGGGTCAGCAGCTTTTGCTGGGAGCCTACAGTGCTATGAGTCGGCAGGTCGCTAACGGCAAAATCAAAATGTATCCTCGTACTGAGATGCTAGATGTAGTAACGGTTGATGGGGTAACCAAAGGTATTGTTGTTAGAAATTTACTTACCGGAGAGATTGAATCGCACTCAGCTCACGCAGTGGTGTTGGCTACGGGCGGATACGGCAACGTATTCTTCTTATCAACCAATGCCATGGGCTGTAATGCTACCGCCGCTTGGCGCGCATATAAAAAGGGGGCGTACTTCGCTAACCCTTGCTTCACCCAAATTCACCCTACTTGTATCCCAGTTTCAGGTGATTACCAATCGAAGCTCACCCTGATGTCCGAATCATTGCGAAACGATGGGCGAGTATGGGTTCCTAAAACGGTGGAAGATGCTAAAGCGGTTCGAGAAGGTAAATTGAAAGCCAGTAATATTGCCGATGAAGATCGGGATTACTACTTAGAGCGTAAGTATCCTTCGTTTGGAAACTTAGTACCCCGCGATGTAGCCTCTCGTAATGCCAAAGCAGTTTGCGATGAAGGACGAGGAGTAGCCGAAACTGGATTAGCAGTTTATCTGGACTTCAGGGATGCTATTAAACGAGACGGGCAAGCTACGATCTCCGCTCGCTACGGCAATCTTTTTGAAATGTACGAGAAGATTACTGGGGATAACCCGTATCAAGTGCCAATGATGATTTACCCAGCAGTACACTACACAATGGGCGGCTTGTGGGTTGACTACAATCTTATGACCACGGTTCCAGGGTTGTATTCCATTGGGGAAGCTAATTTCTCCGATCACGGTGCCAACCGACTGGGTGCTAGTGCTTTAATGCAAGGTTTGGCTGATGGCTATTTCGTACTACCGTATACTATTGGCGATCATTTAGCCAATCAATCTTACGAAAAAACTCCAGTTACTCATGATGCTTTTAAAGAAGCAGAAACTGGCGTAAAAGATAAACTGAATAAAATTATCAGCATCAATGGATCGCAAACGGTTGACCAGCTTCATAAAAAGCTAGGTCGGGTGATCTGGGATAAATGTGGTATGTCGCGAACGGCAGAAGGATTGAAAGAAGCTCGGGACGAAGTGAAGAAAATCAAGGATGAGTTCTGGAATGATGTGAAAGTACTGGGAACTTCTGATGAGTTGAATCAAACTTTAGAAAAAGCCAGTCGAGTAGCCGACTTTATTGAGTTGGGCGCTTTAATGGTTGAGGATGCCTTAGACCGAGAAGAATCTTGCGGCGGACACTTCCGAGAAGAGTACCAAACCCCGGAAGGTGAAGCTTTGCGAGACGATGAAAATTTCTCCTACGTAGCCGCCTGGGAGTATCAGGGTGCGGAATTACCGGCGAAATTGAATAAAGAGGATTTAGTATTTGAGAATGTGAAACTTACGCAAAGAAGTTATAAATAATATGAAAGTTACTATAAAAGTTTGGCGACAGAAGAATGCCAGCGATAAAGGTCGCTTTGAAACCTACGCGATGAATGACGCGAATTCGCATATGTCGTTTCTAGAACTGATGGATGTGCTAAATGAACAGTTGGAGCAAGAAGGTAAAGAACCCGTTCATTTTGACCATGACTGCCGAGAAGGTATCTGCGGAAGCTGTGCGATGTATATTAACGGTAGGCCCCACGGCCCTCAGAAAGGAACTACTGCTTGCCAGTTGCACATGCGG
>CAKZPJ010000172.1 GCA_937138955.1 uncultured Flammeovirgaceae bacterium
TCGCCAACTTATTGAGCGAGCGTACGAGCGCACTAAAAAGCTGCTAACTGACAAGCGAGAGCAACTAGAAGCTTTAGCCCAGCAGCTATTAGACAAGGAAATACTTTTCCAGAACGATTTAGAACGACTAATCGGAAAGCGCCCCTTTGCTCGACCTACCTCCTATCAGGAATATACTGAGGAAAGTGAAGAAAATGATACTGAAAAAGAAGAAAAAGATGCGACAGCTTCTAACGGTCATGCCACTGCAACCGATGCAGCTCCTTCAGAAGAAACAGGAGATTCTCCTGAAGAGACTACTGCCGCTGAGGCTAAAGAAAATCCGTAGGCTAAAGTTATTCGATTATAGTAGAAGGGCTGTTAACCAGCCCTTTTTTATTGCCCTAGCTTCTCCTTACTTTTGCCCGCATGATCTCCCATACGGATTTATCAAGCCCCATTCAGCTTCCTACCGGAAAAAAACTGTACTTCGCCTCTGATTTTCATTTGGGTGCCCCTAACTTTCACCAAAGCAAGAAACGGGAGCAATCCATTGTTCGCTGGCTAGAAACCATTCGGACTGATGCTCATGGCTTGTTTCTATTAGGAGACATCTTCGATTTTTGGTTTGAGTATAAGCGAGTAGTTCCTAAGGGTTTTTTGCACCTTCAGAGCAAACTGATTCAACTACTGGAACAGGGTATTTTTGTAGTTCTTTTCACCGGTAATCATGACCTGTGGATGTTCGACTACTTTAAGCGTGAACTTAGCGTACCCATAATTCGCCAGCCGATCTCACTTCAGATTAATGATATTCATCTTCATATTGGACACGGAGACGGTTTAGGGCCAGGCGATCATACGTATAAATTTCTCAAAAAGATCTTCACTGCTAAAATTGGTCAAACGCTCTTTTCCTTTATTCATCCTGACATAGGTATCTCTTTAGCTAACTATTGGTCGAGGAGTAGTCGCAAGGGTAATGCGACAAAAGATGAGTCGTTTCGAGGGAAGGAGTATGAGTGGATTTATCAGTACTGCCAGGAGATTGAGCAGCAAAAGCACCATGACTACTATGTCTTTGGTCATCGTCATTTACCGCTCGAGATACCACTCAGCGAACATAGCCGTTATTATAATTTGGGAGAATGGATTTCTCAACCGCACTACGGACTCTTTGATGGTCAAACGTTTGAACTACGTACTTTTCGGAATTAGCCTATGGCTATTCTGTTTTAACCATGCTACTTTACCGGCTCAATCCTGGCAGTTGGAGGACAGTACTGCCATTTCCTTACCCAAATCAATAGTTAACAGTACGCATAATTGGTTTTATATTGCAACCGCTGAAGGGTCTATTATTCAGTACACTCGGCAAGGTGATACTCTTCGCACGTATCAACCTACTCATCAAGAACCTCCGATTCTACTACCCTGGCAGACACTGAGATTACAAGCCTATTTTCCTTTTCAGCAGATTCTTACTGTACTGGATCAGAATCTCAACGAGGTTTCTAATATCTTGCTTCCCGAGGCGACTACGGGTAATGCCACACTCAGTGCTGACCAACAGGTTTGGTATATTTCTACTAACCTGATTCTAAACAAGTACAATCCTCAGCTTGCTGAAAACACACTTTCCACATCTTTACAATGGTATCTCTCAGCTGAAAACCAAGTACATTTACTACAGGAGTACCAGAACCGTTTATATATTCAGACTGATAAAGCATTGCTAATTTTTGACTTGTTTGGCAATTTCCTTTCTAAAAGACTGCTGTCAACTAATTTTCCAATTCAATTTCTCGCTGATGAATCGTACTTTCTCTCCGGTGAAAGTATTCATTTCATTCATTTGTATTCTGCTGCTACCCGCAGACTTACTGTGCCAGCAGGAAAAAATATTCTTAAGATTTTAATAGAAAAAGAATATCTTCACGGGTATTCGGAACGTTTTTGGTACACGTATTCAATAATAGACTAAAGCCAAGAACAATATACTTTGCTGATGCAACTTAACTTCGGCCGCCATGTTATAGCCTCCAGTATTGGCTGCATAACGATACTCGTTTCTTTTCTGCTTTGTACCGAAGTGCTAGGGCAAGAAATAGTGCCGTATCGTGATACATTAGCTCCCAGCATCGATACTTCTTTGTTTTCCCCTCCCGCTACACCTATTGAAAACCGCCTCAACTATTCGCGTAACATACTAAACCAGTCGTTTGATTTTAAGCTAGAACCAATTTCCGACGGTAAATTTGAAATTAATATTTCGGGCAGTCCCCGTACCGATCTAAAAATTCGGGTCTACGATGTTATTGGTAATCTCCTCTACGAAGATGCCGTTCGGATTCGCGGATTTCTGCGCAAAAAGCTCGATCTATCCGACTACAAGTCAAATTTTTTTATTATTGAGATTGGCAACGAAGACGTCAACAAAACCAAAAGTATTGTGGCAATATAATCTCGTGAAAAATGAGAGCATGTCCCTGACTACGTTCTGAGATGTGAACCCGGAACCTGTCCGGGGGTGAGATGTGAATAGTCTTTTTTCTAAATACTATCCGCTATAAAACTATTCCTCCAGATTGTCAGTCTCTGCCGTTCCTAAGTCAAGATTAGGTACCCCTGCTTCGTAGTAGAGTTCGGCCTTCGATTTCTCACGTTGGGTTTGAAGTTTAAGCAATTTAATCCGGGCATCTAGCAGCTCCGTTTCCCGTGTATTGATTAAAAAGATGGAGCTTTCTCCAAATTCAAACTTGCGAAGTTCACCTTCTAACAACTGCTGATAAAAGTTTACCATTTGCGACTGTTGCCTAATAATCTGAGCCAGATTTTCTACAGTATTGTACGTTGTCAATATTCCATTAGCTACTAGCTGCCTTTGGTACGACTGCTCAAAGTACAGCTGTTCTAGCTTAATGTTAGTTTGTGCCAGTTTTCCTCGTTCTTTCCGTAGAAATAACGGAAAGTAAAACTGTATTCCTGCTTTATAGTCGTTAAGGAAAAATTGTTGAGTATCGCCATTACCAATACTCCCGTCTGGCCCCAATTCAGATACTTGTTCGCTCAAGAAATTGTATTTTAGATCAATTTGAGGTTTGAGAAACTCCAATGCTAACCGACGATCAATTTCAGTCTGTTGAAATTTAGCAATCAATTTTCTCAGTTCAGGATGTGCCTCCATCGCCAATTCTTGTAAAGCAGCCAATACTTCAATACTTACTGCTTCACTTTCGTTTAACAGTGGTATGGTTGCTTCAGCAAGCTCCAGTGGTAGTGTTTGATCGCTTTCTTCATCAGCTGTTGCCCAAAGGTATACGGAAACCGCTAGTCGGGCATTCTCCAGTTCAAGCTGAGCTTGTACCCGTTGAACGTCCCGTTCCTGATAGTTGATGAATGCTTTCAAAGAATCAAATGGAGCAACGTCACCGTTAATCACCTGCTTAACTACTCCATTATAACGCTGTAGCGCAACATCTTCTACCTCACTAATAATATCATATTCACGGTACGCGTAGTACCAATCCCAATAAGCTTTAGCTGCACCAAATAGTAACTTATTTATTTCTTTAGTTTGGTCGGCCTCTGCTAAATCCCGCATCAGCTGGGCCTGTCGAATAGCAGCTCGCCGCTGATCAATGAATAGCCCGCGCCCAATAGGAATAGAAAAGCCGGCGTAAATTAAGCCATCAGCAGGAGTACTTTGAGACTCATCTAAGAACTGACCACTATTGCGTTCGTAACCACCCTCCAGATCAATAGGAAACCATAAGGGGACTTTAAGCTTGCTATTCCAGGTGCGGTAGTAGTTCTTATCGTCAAATTCTTTAATATCAAAATCAGATTGTATCACTGGATCAAGCATTCCCCGAGCCATTCTCAACTCTTGGAAAGCCATATCATCAAACAGATTTGCTCGCCTCACCAATGGATGGTGTGTAAGGATATGTCCGAAAAAGTCATCTAAGGTAAAAGTCTGATTTTTTACTACTAATGAGTCTTGAGATACTAAAATTGAATCCATTTGGGCATAGGTGGTCTGGGCTACGCATATAGATAGTAGTAGCACTATCCCAATTTTTTTTAGGCCGGTATATTTTTGCAAGGGTATTATATTTTTAACCAAACGTTGCATAATGCCTTAGCGGCTATTTAGCAGCGGTTTTGACATCGGCATCCTTCATTTCCGGTTCTTCTTCCAAACTCGGCGGGAAGCCATTGTACAGTCGCCATAGTTCGTACCAGAGAGGCACCTCGTTGAGCATAGCAAAGCCCTTTACCCCCGAACCTAGCCTCAACTGCTCAGGCCAATCTCCGTCATTCGTAGGATCAGGTGTGACTAATATACGGTACTTTCCAGCTTTTTTGTCGGTTTCCACGTAATCTATCACCTGAATAATACCGCCAAAGGTACCCACCGCTACACTAGGCCATCCGGAAAACTGGAGAGCAGGCCAGCCGTCGAATTCTAGCCGCACATGCCGTCCAGTTTCTAATAAAGGCACATCCATGGGCTTTACGTATAGCTCAATTGCCTTATCAGGATTGCGAGGCATCACGGTTACTACCCCTTCACCTTCTTTGATTGTTTCGCCAATTCCAGTTTTTAGGGCTTTTACAACGAAGCCATCCTGCGGAGCAATAATTGAGTAACGATCTAGTCGCTCCTCTACGTTAGCATAATCATTCCGTTGCTTAATTAAACTTCCATCCGCTTCAGCTAGTTCGGCTCGGGTTAAGCTAAGGTCTGACTGGGCTTTACTAATTTTCTCCAAATACTCCGCTTCGATGGAGTTAAGCTCAATTTGAGCATTAATTAACTCGTTCTGGGTGGCCAGAAACTTATTTTCACTAGCGATTAATTTTGCTTGGGTTTGTTGAGCTTTCTGCTCTTTCTGTTGCAACTCCGTTAGCGACTTTAACCCTTCATCGTACAGTACTTGCTGCCGTTCAAACTGGTTCTCAGCAATATTAACATTCACTTTCTCAGCTATAAAGTCAGTGCTATCACTAATAACCTTTAATTTGCTTTGCTTTACTTTATTTCTAGCTTGCTTAAGCTTTAATTGCAATCCATCCCGAAGTGCCGCAATTTGCCGTTCCAGTGCACGTGCCTTATCTTCTTTAGCTTCAATGCTCGTTTCTTTAGCACCGATTTGGCCTTGCAAACGAGTAAGTAGCTGAGGGTCAAAGAACTTATCTTTTACGTCTCGGATGGTCAAAATTGTATCACCTTCTTGAACATACTCTCCTTCATTCACAAACCAATTGGTGATTTGTCCTGGAATAGCACTTTGAATAGTTTGGGGACGGTTTTCTGGCGAAAGCGCGGTAACTTCTCCGGTAGCATTGATATTCTGCTGCCAAGGAAGAAATAGCACTAAAAACAGAAAAATACCAATTCCACCCATCCAGCGAGCGAGTACCCGCCCCGCCCGAGGCGACTGAAGTACGTTCATAGACTCCAGTTGAGATAAATATTCTGGTTGAGCTAAAATAGCTTTTCTCATGAGTTTGATTTATGGTGTAATAGGTCGGGGTGTATCCTCACCAACGATTTCTTTGAAGTGTGGGTTCTGACTTATTTCTTCTTGCGTTCCTTCAGCTACAATTTCTCCTTCTTTCAGTATCACTACTCGGGTACAATTGGTCAATATTACTGGGTCGGTTGATACTGTAATCAGTGTCCAGCTATGTTGAGCATCGGTTAAATATTCAATTAGCCGCTCTTTTTCAGACCGTTCAAAGAAAAAGAAAAAATCATTGAGAATAATTACTTTAGGTCGCTTAGCAATACATCGAGCTAAGGTAATTTTATGGGCTAGACCGGTAGAAAGAGTTTTGCCTCCGCTCACTAGCGGAGTATGTAAGCCCTTAGGTAGCTGATTGATTTCATCGCTGGCTCCTACTGCTTCTATAGCATCAATAGCAGTTTGGTACGTTGCATTCGGTTTACCTACCAAGATGTTTTCAATGACTGTTCCGTCGAAAATATCCTCTTGCGATACATTTTTGGCAATACCATCGCGCAGGAAATTAATATCAATGTCTTTAAGTGACACATTGTTGTACGTTACCACTCCTTGATAAGAGGAATAAATACCATCAATAATGTTCACCAAAGTAGATTTACCACTACCTGAGTGGCCGGTAATACAGATTCTTTCACCCGGCTTAAAGGTCAAATCAACGTTCTTTACTACCTTTCTACTGTAACCGGGATAATTATAGTTTAGACCTTCAACCTTAATCTCAATCCCTTCCTCAAAAAATGTTTTAGGTAAACGTACCCCCATCTGATTTTCTAAAGGCAGATCGGTTACATGACCAATCTTATCTACGGCAGTTAGCACATCATAAATTGTGTCAAGGTTGATAATTATCTTTTCCACGGCCCCAAACACTAGAACGATAATGATTTCTGCTGCTACGAATTGCCCCAACGTGATTTGTCGATCAATTACTAAAATAGTCCCCAGCACTAAAACGCCTCCGGTAATCAGTACTTTAAAAAGTACAATGAACGAAAACTGACGAATTAGTACTCCAAAATGGACTTTCCGGTGCAGTAAGTACTGATTAATATTGTAGTCAGCCTTCTTCATTGGTAAGCGAGTTGTTCCTGCTATTTTAAAGGAAGAGAGGGCTCTCGCTAACTCTTCTAACCAAAACGCCACCTTGTATTTGTATTTAGATTCAATAATGGACGACTCTAATCCTTTAGGCCCAGTGAAATAAAAGATAAGAAATAGTATGGTGACCAATAACAGCGCAAAGAATACGAAGAACGGATGATAGAACGACAGTAAAATAAGTCCAAAGAAAATTTGTAACAATGCCGTAGATAGGTCAATCAGTATCTTGGGCAACCCTTTCTGTATGGTCAGAATATCAAAGAAGCGGTTGATTAGTTCGGGAGTATGGTACTTAAATAATGCTTCTGCATCTATTTTGGGCACTCGGTAAGCAAATTCAAAAGCCGTTTTGGCAAAGACTCGCCTCTGTAGCACCTCCACCATTGATATCTGCATAATTTGTAACACCCCTGATACCAGTATAGCAATAATAACCAGTGCGATCAGCAGCACTACCGAATTGAACCACATCCCCCCTGAAATAAACCCGACAATTGCTTGGGTTCCTAACGGTAAAGCCAAACTAACAATACCAATTGCAATAGCATAAACGTAGATATAAATAATATCTTTTCGCTCGGGAGCCAGTAGCTGCATAAACCGCTGAAACGGGGTAGGATGCTCCTTCAAATTCTCCGTCTTACTTACCATACTGTGAAAAGGAAAGGCAGTTACGAAAACCACCTCGTCATTTTCATCCAGGTAAAGGTTGTTCGCAAGACTACTGATAACAATTGGACGAAGGGTTCCATCGTCCTCTATTTTTCCAGCTACGTGCTGTAGTTTCTCATCGAGTTGCACAAAAACTGGCTCAAAGTCTCCGGATTCATCCTTTTGGAACAACATCATCGGAAAATCCGCATCCCTCACAAAGGATTGAAATTTGTCCTTGGCAATGCTGTTAGCGATGAAAACCAGTTGCATTCGCTCGCCTACTTCCGAAAGGTCGCTGATAAAATCATCTACTGAGGTAGGACAGGTAGGACATACATTGGTAACTACATCCTCTAGTTCGGGTAGCGAGTATTCGTGTTTAAGCGCGTCGGCAAAGTGGTGTAGAAGTGAAGATATTTGTGGAGTATCTATAAACCGGCAATTTCAAACCTCTAAACAAAAACGAGGAGATTAATGAAAGGTTTACTTTCATCATTAATAATAATGCTATTATTGCTGTGTAAAAGAAAAACCTGTATAGCTAAATACAAGTTTTTTTTCGGATAGTTTACACTAATTATGAAAATTATGTAATCTCAACTAGTTCAATATCAAATATTAAGTCTTTTCCTGCCAAAGGGTGGTTGGCATCTAATACTACTTTATCGTCTTTTATATCAGTAATAGTTACCGGAACCTGCTGTCCTTGAGCATTTACTGCCAGTTGTTGACCTATTGCAGGAGTAATATCAGGAGGAAAATCATTTTTAGAAACTTCCATAATCATCTCTTTTTTTACCTCCCCGTAAGCTTCCTGGCTCGGAATATTGACTTGCTTGCTGTCACCCACATTCATTCCGTTTACCGCTTTCTCAAATCCGGCAATCATCTGTCCTTTTCCTAAGGTAAATTGTAGTGGTTCGTTGCGTTTGCGAGATGAGTCAAATTCAGAGCCATCGGTAAGTGTTCCGGTATAGTGTACTTGTACGGTATCGCCTTCTTTCGCTACGGTCATGCGTTGATTATTTAGTAAAAAATGTGAATACTTTTGTCGCTAAAGGAAACGGTTCTGCCGAGCAATAATTCCCTGGAACTAAATTAGTACAAATTATATATGATAGGTGCCAAACTTTCATAGATGATGAATAATCCTAATGACACTACTCTTTCTCCGTACTCCAATACAATTATTTATTTTTCAATCGTAATAGCCTAGTGATGATGTATTATCGTTAAGAAGAACATACGTTAATTCTATAATATTATTTCTACTTTTACCAAAAGTTACACCAACACTATCTACACTGTTGTAGTCAGTAAGTTTATCAGTGTTGGGGTTATAATAATTCAAACCACGAAGAAGTAATGCCTCGCTTATTTTTTGGATTCCTTACCATTGGTCTCCTACTCCAATTTTCTGTGTTTGGTCAATCATCATTCACTGTAAACGGCTACGTACAAGATGCTTCCAGTGGCGAAGATCTTATTGGAGCTACTATTGCGATTAAAGAACGGCCGGGCACTGGTACAACTACTAATGTCTACGGTTTTTATTCACTTACACTGACACCAGGCGACTATACGTTTACATTTTCTTACTTAGGCTATCAACCAGTAGAAAAGACTATTTCCCTTACGGCTGACCAAACGCTAACCGTAGAGTTAGCTTCAGGAGAAGTAGAATTGCAGGAAGTTGTCGTTTCTGCTGATCGGCCCGATGCTAACGTGCAAGATGTAGCGATGAGCCGAGAGAAATTGCAGATAGAAAAAGTGCAACGGCTACCCGCTTTGTTCGGCGAAGTAGACGTGATTAAAACAGTGCAACTACTACCCGGAGTGATCAGTGCCGGAGAAGGTACCACCGGATTGTTTGTACGAGGAGGTTCAGCCGATCAGAATTTAGTATTGCTCGATGGAGCCACCGTGTATAACCCTTCGCACTTTCTGGGCTTCTTTTCAGTATTTAACCCCGATGCCATTAAGAATATTGAAATATACAAGGGAGGAATTCCGGCTCGATTTGGTAGTCGACTATCTTCTATTCTGGATATTCAAATGAAAGAAGGGAATAATAAAGACTTTAAAGTATCGGGAGGCATTGGGTTGATTTCTAGCCGCTTAACTGTAGAGGGTCCAATTAAAAAAGGGCAATCTTCCTTTATACTTTCGGGAAGACGCACCTACGCTGATTTGTTTCTACGACTATCTCCTGATGAAGATATCCGCGACAATATTTTATATTTCTACGATTTTAATGCTAAAGCAAACTACACACTGAATGACCGTAACCGACTATTTCTATCGGGCTACTTTGGCCGAGATAAATTCGGTATTGCGGATCAATTTGGCCTGGATTGGGGTAATGCTACGGCTACGCTACGTTGGAATCACCTTTTGTCAGATAAGGTCTTCTTCAATACTACCTTAGTTTATAGCAACTTTGATTACGGCTTCGATATTGATGCCGAAACGGCTGAGTTTACTTGGACATCGCGTCTAAAGGAGTACAGTGCTAAGTTTGACGGAAACTTCTTTCCCTCTCCTAACTTGGGTGTCGACTTCGGTTACCATATTTCTCACTTCGATTTTGAACCCGCTCGAATCATTCCCCGAGGCGATGGAATTAATTTCGTACCGCTAATACTGGATAACAAGTTTGCGCTGGAACACGCGGTATACATTGGAAATAATCATCAGCTTAGCCCCCGCATTTCAATGGAATACGGATTACGCTACTCCTTCTTTCAGCATATTGGCCCTGGGGCAGTACTTCAATACGAAGAAGGTTCACCTTTATCAGACGAAACTATTACGGGGGAAACTGAGTACGACCGACTGGAAAATATAGAAAGCTACCACGGTGCTGAACCTCGCTTCGGAGTGAGATACTTACTTGATAATGAAAAGTCACTGAAGTTTTCTTATAACCGGATGCGGCAGTACGTGCAGATTGCCTCCAATGCCACCGCGGGGTTACCCATTGATCGCTGGATTCCAGCCGACACCTACATTCCGCCCATGATTGGCGATCAGCTAGCTTTGGGGTATTTTCAGAACCTACGGCAAAATACGATAGAAGCTTCGGTGGAAGTGTACTACAAGTGGATGAACGACATTATTGATTTTCTGACCGGAACCGATATTTTACTAAACGAGAATCTGGAAACGGAAATTTCCGTCGGTAGAGGCTGGGCCTACGGAGCTGAATTTCTACTTCGGAAAGATGTAGGCCGCACTACTGGGTGGATTGCCTATACCCTTTCTCGCGTTCGCCAACAAGTTGAGGGTATTAATCTCGGTCAGCCCTACAATGCCCGTTATGATCGTACGCACGATATTGCACTGGTTCTCTCCCATCAACTTAACCCTCGGCTTATCTTATCGGGAAACTGGGTGTATAGCACTGGTACCGCTGTGTCGTTTCCTTCCGGTCGCTATCAGCTAAATGGTTTATCAGTTCCTTACTACGGCGAAGACGAACGAAACGCTTTCCGTATGCCAGACTACCACCGATTTGATATTTCGGTGGTGCTAGAGAATAAGAATAAGGAAGATCGGCGTTGGGAAAGTAACTGGAGCTTTTCAGTGTATAATGTATACGGACGGAAAAACCCGTTCGTTATTACTTTTGAAGATGTTTACAACGACGATGTTTCGTTTGATCCCGGAGACAATGATGAGCCGATCACCTCTCAGCGCCCTGGCTCAATTACAACGTACTTATTCCGGTTTATCCCGTCAATTACCTATAACTTTAAATTCTAATTGGTATGCGACTGTTTGTCCTACTTTCTGCTATTTCTTTCTTTATTCTGACCGCCTGTCAAGAAGAGATTACTCTTGACCTGCCCAACCAAAATTCTCAATTAGTGATTGAAGGTACTATTACCTACTGGAAGTTTGCCCCCGAACAGAATAATGCTCAAGTGATACTCACTACCACCGGTAATTATTACGATGCAGATACCTCAGTTCCAGTATCTAATGCCCAAGTAACTATTCGTGATCGAGCGAATGAACAAGATTACGTACTGATTGAGCAGGAAGATTCAGCCGGATTCTACCGTACCAACGAAATACCGCTAGATTCAGGTAACACCTATACACTCACCGTGAACTATCAAGATCAAGTGTATGAAGGTAGCGGTACCGTACTTCCCGTTGCTGAGGTAGACTCGTTTAGTTATCGTTTCTTGGAAGACCTCTTTTTCTTGGATGATGGGTACTACTTCTTCTTTAGCGGACGTACTCCCAAAGAACGGGGCACTAATTATTATCGCTTTTTAGTGTATGAAGGTGACTCACTGTACAATGCCCGAGAAGATTTGTTGATACAGAGTGACGAATTTCTTACAGAACAAATTGATACGCTCCAGTTAGCTAACTATGCGTTTGAACTTGGTGACTCTGTACGCATTGAAATGTACAGCCTTAATCCCAGTCAGTTCGATTACTATACCCAGCTACAGGAGCTACTCTTTAACGACGGTGGTTTGTTTAGTGGCCCGCCCCGCAATCCAACGTCTACCGTAAGGAATATTACAAATCCACAGGTACCACCCCTTGGTTTCTTTCAGGTTTCCTCGGCAATCTCAGGAGGTGCCACAGTGGAGTGAGCAATGTACAGTTAGCAATTGAGTCAATGAACAATTAGCGATCAACCATCAACCCAATGTCCGCCCACGCCATTCTTCATCAATACTGGGGCTATCCGGCCTTTCGTCCGCTACAGGAAGATATTATTGATGCCGTACTGGCAGGTCATGATACGTTGGCCCTGTTGCCTACCGGAGGAGGGAAAAGTATCTGTTTTCAGGTTCCGGCTCTAATGCGAGAGGGAGTTTGTATCGTCATTTCCCCGCTAATTGCGCTAATGAAAGATCAGGTAGAGCAGCTCAAAAAAAGAAATATCCCAGCAGTAGCCATTTACTCGGGAATGAGTGTTCGGGAGATCGATTTTCACCTCGACAACTGCGTATTTGGTAACATCAAATTCCTGTACGTTTCTCCCGAACGGCTTAGAACTGATCTTTTTCTGGCACGAGCGCGCCGAATGCAAATTAGCTTGCTTGCCGTAGACGAAGCACATTGTATTTCGCAGTGGGGCTACGATTTTCGCCCTCCTTATTTACGAATTGCTGACTTCAGAGCCGAAATTCCTGATGTGAACGTAATTGCACTTACCGCCACCGCTACGGATTCGGTAAAGCAAGATATTCAGGATAAGCTTCAGTTTCAAAACACGAAGGTATTTCAGAAGAGCTTTGCTCGGGCTAACCTTTCCTATTCGTCTTTTTACGAAGAAGATAAAGATAAACGACTACTAAAAACGCTGTCCGGTGTTCCAGGTACGGCCGTAGTGTATGCCCGTAGTAGAAAACGCACCCGTATTATTGCTAAGAAGTTACAAAGCAAAAATATTTCGGCTGACTATTACCACGCCGGACTCACTGCCGAAGAACGAGCGGATAAGCAAGACGCCTGGATTCAGGATAAAACTCGAGTGATTGTGGCCACCAATGCCTTTGGAATGGGAATTGACAAACCAGATGTTCGCCTGGTGGTACATTTAGACTTGCCCGATACGCTGGAAGCCTACTACCAAGAAGCCGGGCGAGCCGGGCGAGATGAAGAAAAAGCGTACGCGGTAGTTTTATACGATCAAAATGACTTGGATAATCTGATCAAACGCATCGAGAACTCTTTTCCGTCAGTAGATTTTATCCGCACAGTTTATCAAAATATAGCGAACTACCTGAAGGTGGCCGTTGGGAGCAGTCATCTCTCCAGCTACGGCTTTGATCTCACGCACTTTGCTGAAACGTACCGTCTAAACCCAATTGGGGTGTTCCACTCTATAAAGCGATTGGCGGAAGAGGGATTGCTCCAAATGAACGAAAGTTTCTTTCAGCCTTCTACGCTACATTTTAGAGTAGATTATCAGGATCTGTATAAATTTAAAGTTGCTAATGCTGCGCTGGAACCTACGATTAATGCGCTGTTACGAGTTTACGGGGGCGAACTATACGCTAATTATATTTCTATCTCCGAATCTCAACTTGCTCAAATTTTGCAAACGTCGGTCAACAGTGTAATGGTAAAGTTAAAAAACTTACACGAACGAGAAATCGTCAACTATATACCTCGTAAAGACCAGCCTCAACTCGTTTTTATGACTCCCCGACTGGATGCGCGCCAACTTCCACTTTCGGCCGCTAAACTCCAAGAAAAAAAAGAATTATATGTCTCTAAAGTAAAAGCTGTTACGCACTACGTTACGCATCCCGTGCGCTGCCGAACTCAACTATTATTAGCTTACTTTGGTGAAAAGTACCCGGTAGACTGCGGGGTTTGCGACCACTGTCTGCAAAAAAAGAAAGGGAAACACATCAAATCTAACCGCGC
>CAKZPJ010000173.1 GCA_937138955.1 uncultured Flammeovirgaceae bacterium
AGCATCTCTACAATATTGAGCACGTAGGAGATAAATTTTACGTCCGCACTGACTGGGATTCTCCCAATTATCGAATTATGGAAGCTCCCCTCGGCAGTGTCAATAAAGTGCAGTGGAAAGAAGTGATTCCGCATCGTGAAGAGGTGTTTTTGGAAGATATGGAAGTCTTCAGTCGCTACTTAGTCTTAACTGAAAAATCAAACGCGCTACCTAAGCTGCGGGTAATGGATACTGAGGCTAAAAAAGAACACTATATCCAGTTTGACGAGCCCGCCTATATGCTTTCTTCAGCCACTAATCCCGAGCTAGATTCTGAAATATTGCGCTACGGATATTCTTCGCTAACCACGCCTACTTCTATTTACGACTATAATATGCAAACTCGGGAGCAGGAGCTGAAAAAACGTCAAAAAGTGGTTGGTGGACACAATCCGAGTGAGTACGTTACTGAGCGGTTGTTTGCTCCAGCACACGACGGAAAGCAAATTCCTATTTCATTAGTATATAAGAAAGGTGCTCAAGAGAAAGAATCAGTTCCACTACTGTTGTACGCTTACGGTTCTTACGGTAACTCTATAGACCCTTACTTTAGCAGCACTCGATTGAGCTTGCTAGATCGAGGGTTTATCTTTGCGATTGCTCATATCCGAGGTGGACAGGAAATGGGTCGCGCGTGGTACGAAGATGGCAAAATGTTTAATAAGAAAAATACTTTTACTGACTACATCGATTGTGCTAATTTTTTGATTTCAGAAAACTACACTGATTCTACTCAGCTCTACGGAATGGGGGGCAGTGCTGGCGGTTTACTGATGGGTGCCGTAGCCAATATGGCTTCTGATCGCTTCAATGGGCTTATTGCCGCGGTGCCATTTGTAGATGTGGTTTCTACCATGCTCGATGAATCTATTCCGCTAACGACTAATGAGTTTGATGAGTGGGGTAATCCTAAAAACTTAGAGTCCTATCAGTATATGTTATCTTACTCACCTTACGACAATGTAGCCGAGCAAGACTATCCCAACTTGCTAGTCACCACCGGCTTGTTTGACTCTCAAGTGCAATACTGGGAACCAGCTAAGTGGGTAGCCAAACTACGGGATAAGAAAACGGATGATAACGTGCTCCTATTAGAAACTAATATGGAGGCCGGGCACGGTGGGGCTTCGGGTCGCTTCCAGCGTTACAAAGAAACGGCACTGGAGTATGCTTTTCTACTGAAGTTAGAAGGGAAAGAAAAGTTAGCCCCTGATAGGAATTAGATCACTTTCGCAGTAGTAATCTTAGCTGGTGTCCAGCGGGAGCGCAGCTCTTCGATATGCATATTTTCTCGCCCTTTCTGCAAATGACGGGAACTGCTCTCGAATGATAGGGAAGAAGGAAGGGGTATGTCGGCGTAAACTTCTTCTACAAAATCAATTACTTGACGATAGGAAGGATAAAATGAGCCATCATCTGCATCTAACAAATACTTTTTACGGAATGCGGCGGAGAATAATCCGGTACCGTCATCGAAGAATCGTTCGGTAGTTCGACCGTATTTATGATAAGGATAGTAATGTAAATCCTGGGAAGCATGATGAGCAGTCCACGAAGCATAAGACCAAAACTCGCTAAACGTGCCAAACTCATTCGCCGAATGCATCATTATTTTGGTCCAGTGGTCGGTAGACTTGTAGTAATCTTGTAATCGCTGTTGAAACGAACGCAAATGTTCCTTTTTGAACCACAGATGGTGGGGAACGAAAGTCCCTTCCTCATCTATCAAAGGCTCAACACCTAACACTTTCTTAATCCACGTAGCCCATTTGTCTACAATAATATTGTTACCGTACTGATTGTGCTGGAGCAGTGCAAACCAATAGCTTATTTCGCTATTTCGCTCTTGAACAATCGGCCAACTATTTACGGGTAATAAATCAGCATCCCATACCAAATACCATTCGCTGAGTGATTGAATGCCTTCGGCTGCCCCTAACTTTAGTAGCTGCTGATAAAACCAGCCGGGTTGGTACAGTGATTTTTCTAATTGCAGTTCTGCACAGATTTGCACCTTGCTCAGACCCGCTAATTGAAAAAAAGATTCTTCTGGATGAGTGGTTAATTGGGGAACATCCCAATCGGTAGCCAATTCAGAAAGGTGCTGAGCTTGCTCTTGGGGAGCAATAACATGAATCTTACGGGGCTGGTACTTCGCCGAAACGCCCTCTAATACGGCCCGAGTGTTCCAATGTACTTTGAAAAGCGGTAAAACAAAATCATAGGTCGGTGCCGACATAGCATTGCGGAAGGTTACAGGAAAAAAAGAGGGCTACAATTTCTATCAGAATAGAAATGTAGACCCTCGGCAAATTACATAATAGTTTCTGTTTCCTCCAGCGTATTTTGGTCAATCTCTGACCCGGAATAAACCGTAGAGGGATCTTCAAGCCCTACATCGCTACATAGTGGTTCAACTCCTCTGCCTTCCCGAGGAAAACGCTGGCATAATTCGCGGTACTCACCGATGGCTTGCTGCAATTCTTCGCGCGTTAGCTTGTTCAGATAGCCGCACTGACCAACATCTCCTTTAGGTAGAGGTGCCACCAAATTACCACCTCGTTTTTCAATCATCTTCTCCTGAGCTGCCCACAGCGTTTCTTCGTCTAGCAGAATATTGTGCCATAGACTTAGCTCAAATGTACTGATGAGCGTAAGAATACGCTGAAGAGCTGCTTCATCAATCCATTCGTTGCGGTAGCTCAGATAAGCTCCCCAGCCCATACCAATAGCTACAGCGTGTCCGTGCAGCAAACCCGCTTTAATCTCAAAGCCTGGCGACCAAGTGTGACCGTAGGCGTGAGGGCGACACTGATGCGTTTCGTACAAATTATCGTACTCGGCCTCCACGTAACTACGCATAGCTGCTCCCAGTATCTTTTGTGATAGATCGTTGATCTCATCGTCTTTATCGCAGTTCACAGTTCCGAATGAAGTGTCTAGCAAGCGCGTATTGGCCTGTTCCAGATAGCCAAACAGTTTAGCATCTTTCACTACGGCCATCTTGATAATTTCCGCAACTCCGTGTCGTAACCAGCCCTTGTGCAAGGTAGAAAAGAATGAACGATCCGTAACGGACAAAACTGGGGCGTGATACGCGCCAAATAAGTTTTTATAGCCAAAGCCATCGCAGCAGGTTCGGGGCGAAGGACCCGCATCAATACCCGCTACAATGGAGGTAGATAACATGATATAAGGAGTATTACGATGGTATAGCGCGCAGGCTAATCCACCAGTATCGGAAATCACTCCACCGCCAACAATCAGTACCGGTTCATTGCGCGACACACCTACTCGCTTAAAATCACCCAGCATCTGCTCTACGGTATTGATGCCCTTATCAACTTCCATAGCTCGGTATACTAGCTTTTTAAACGCGATATTATAGTGAGCAAAGTAATTCGTCAACTGCTCACCGTAGTAGTGTTCTACATTTTTATCTACCAAGCATACGCAGCGTCCCTTAGGTAAAAATTTATCTCGTAGTAATGTATTGCTTAGATCCAAAGCATTCTCAGTAATACGAATAGAAGTAAACGTTGAGCAACTCATAACCGCTTCTACGGCTTGATCGTCTTCGGTGCTAACAGTGTAGCCTTTGCTTTCCCGGTAATTTGATGTGGGATAAATTGCGTGAGGGTTCTCCTCAACTAATCGTTCGGCCAACTCAGTATAAAACTCCGACTCGCCGCAGGTTCGCAAACGGTCTAGTAGTTTGGTGTCTGCTTCACGGGAAGCGTAAACACCCTCTGAGAGCTGCTTCCACGCTTCGCCTTTGGTCTGATCAAATGCTAAGGCTACTTCAGCCAGTAGAGCAAAAAACTCCTTAGTTTTTAAGTTAAGTGAACTGCGAAGCTTACGGCAAGCCGAAACTCCTTCAATTGCTCCCACAGAAATAAATTCGTCGCCTAGCTCTTTAGAGAAAACAGAGGTTTGAGTAAAGTCTATTAGTAAACTCTTAAACAAATCCTGGCAAAATAAATCCTCTAATTCCACTTCAGTAGCGGAAATAATAAACTGGTTAGGGTCAACTTCGCGGATAAATCCATGGATAGATTCAGTAATCTGACTCATCAAGTAAAATTTAATAAGGTAAAAAGAGAATTATTAACTGGTAGTGAATCACAGAAAAGTAACGAAGCTGAAAAAATATTTGTTCAACTTATAACCATATAATATTACACAAAATATACCCTATTTTATGAGCATAAATAACTAATGTAAAGATGGTGAAAACGATGAATATGAGTAAGTAAATATCTTGTTGTAAATATAGAAGTGCTGATGCCGTTGCTTTCCGGATTAGGCAAGCCAGTCAACTGAAACCTTTACTATTCTGTATAGTTAGGTTTACAAAAAAGCAAGCTCAATTTCGGTAACGAGCAAGCTGTTTTTTTTACATTCCTACCATCCATCAATTTTTTATCCGTTGGAAAATATAATAACAAACCAGCTACAACTCAGACCGGTAACACCCCAAGCGCACATTAGCTTTGAACTAGGTCAAGCTAGAGAATTACTCAATAATTCTGATTCTAACCTTGATCCAGCGTTGAAGGAGCAACTTTTATCTCACCTTAATAGAGCCTACAGTATTAGTGCTCAAATGGACGCTTATCTTTCGTCGGTTACTCAAGCACCTTCCGATTGCTTACGCTCACTGGAACGGGCTACTATGTCGCTTCCGTGGCAGAACAGTGCCGAGCTAGATGGTGACTTAGAACCGGAAATGCTATCTGGACATTTGGAAGGGCAGTTTCTTCAACAATTAGTGCGAATGACTAAAGCTACTTCGGTGTTAGAGATTGGTCTCTTCACTGGTTACTCAGCATTGGCAATGGCCGAGGCTCTGCCCGCAAACGGCACTTTAGTAGCCTGTGAATTAGACGATACTATTGCTGATTTTGCCGAAAGCTATCTGCATCGGTGCGTGGCTGGACAAAAAGTGGATATTCGCCGGGGAAAAGCCAGTGATTCATTAGAGCAACTGCGAGTAGAGGGCAAATCGTTTGACTTGGTATTTGTTGATGCTGATAAGTCGGGCTACCGTACCTACGTAGAAAGTCTGATTAGTCAACCCAATTCTTTATTAGCCGAACACGGACTAATCGTGGTGGATAACACGCTGTATCAGGGAGAGATTTATACGAAACCTTTAGAAGAGATGTCTGAGAATGCCCAGGCCATTTATCATTTCAATGAATATGTGCGTACGCATCCTGATCTAAAAGTGGTGCTACTGCCAATCCGTGATGGGGTTATGTTTATCAGTCGGAAGCAAGAAGATAGTCTGTAATCTGGTATGAGGCTTAAAACCCTTCGAGCGTTACTAATCATAGTTAGCACCCTTCCTTTCGCTTTAGTAGGGCTTTTAGTGGCTCAATTAATAAGTGGTAAACGTGTTTCTAAACATGCTCGGCGAGATCTGCTTTCCCGAGCATCGGTACTAATCACGGGGGGGCGCATGACGAAAGCCCTGCATCTAGCTCGTAGTTTTCGTGCTTTAGGGTGGCGAGTGGTACTGACCGATAGTGTAAAATACGAATATTGCGGCCCCCGATTCTCTGGAGCGGTTGACACTTTTCGTATCCATCAGGATTTATCGAAAGTTGGGGAAATAGCCTACTTGAATAGTTTAAACCAAATCATAATTCAGGAAAATATAGACTTGGTAGTGCCGGTATCATCTCCCAAATCGAGTTTACCCGATGCTAAATTACAGTCAATCGTTGATGCGGAAATCCAGAAGGGTACTAAGCAGAAAGCTACTGTGGTTTTTCACGGCACGCCGGAGCAAATAAGTACTGTAGATGATAAGTTTACTTTTTGCGAAAAAGCGAGCGAATTGGGGCTACCAGCACCCAACGTTTTTCGTATAACCAGTTATGCTGAAGTGGAACAGTTTGCACTAGCGAATTACCCTGGTCAGCCATTTATTTTCAAAAGCATTAACTATAACCCCACCGCGCGGCTTGATAATAATGTGTTCGGTTCGGGGGATAAAGAAGAGTTGCTTGCTTACGCGCGTTCGGTAGAAATATCGAATAAAAAACCGTGGGTGCTACAAACCTATATTGAAGGACAAGAATATTGCACTCACGGTACGGCAGTCAACGGCAAACTCACCCTATTTTGTTGCTGCGAGTCATCAGCCTTCCAGGTGAATTACGCCCACGTACATAAACCAGCTATTGAGCAGTGGGTTACTACCTACGTAGCTAAAGCAGGACTCACTGGTCAGTATTCTTTTGATTTTATTGAAGATCGGCAGGGCAATATATTTCCGATAGAGTGCAACCCGAGAACCCATTCGGCGATTACTACTTTTTATAACACGACAAAACTGGCCGAAAGCTACTTAGCTAATGAAGATGTGCCGGAGCGAAATACGAGTGAAACATTCAATTCCATCGTGCCTGAACCTGAAGCTAAACCTACTTACTGGCTCGCCCACGAGTTACACCGAATTGCGGAACCCTTGCCGGGCGAAACCCCAATTCATGCTCTGAAAAGAATTTGGAACGGTAAAGAAGCGGTATACGAACCCTTCGATCCAAAACCCTTTTTTATGCTACACTACGTGCATATACCTTATTTGCTGCTGAATGCCCTTCTCCGAGGCAATAAGTGGAAGCGGATTGATTTCAACATCGGTAAGATAGTAGAAGTAGGAGGAGATTAAAACAATGAACAATGTCCGGGACGAATGTGCAATGAATAATAACTAGCGACAAATGATAAATGACGATTATCCTTATCTCATTCACTTTATTGGCTCGCCTAGTAGTTGGTACGAGTTTCGGTTGTCGTTAATTTACGCAACGCAGGCAATTGATTTTCCTGAGTACCAAGAGCAGTGCCTATTAGTTTTTCCGGATGAGCAGTGGCTGTTGCTGGATAAAAAGTATTTAAAAGATTTCAGCCAGCAAGTACTAATTAAGAATCAGAAACCAGAGGGACTCACCTATTGCAGTGAAGAAGCTGCTTTGCGTAATCTTCCCGAAGCATTCACATTGATTTCTCATGTGTTTTGTCAAAAGGGTATGATCGAGTATCGGGCTATTTTTGAAGCAATGCCCAAAGTACGATTAGTCGGTAGCAGTTCTAAAGTGATCCGGCTGACCCAATCTAAATTAGCAACCAAACAGGCAGTGGTCGAAGCCGATTTGCCGGTTCCGGATAGTTTGATAATTGAAAGCGAGAAAAAGCTTCAGGCTTCATTATTGAGAATCCCCCAGTTAGGTAAGAAGGTCATCGTTAAACCGGACGATACCGATAATTCTAAAGGACTCTCGTTAATTCACGACACTAGTGATACCAAAGTATTGACGAAGGCTATTGAAAAAGCTTTGAAGTACTCTACTACGGCTTTGGTAGAAACGTATATCCCTGGTAGAGAGATAAGAACCTGCGTGGTAGAAACCAACCAAAGGTTTACCGTACCGGCTATGATTGAATACCATGTATCTGAGCAGCACCCGATTCGAGAAGAGGCGGATAAGCTTCGTTTAGATACTAAGGGAATGCCACTGTCTCAGAGTGCCTATAAAAACATAACAGCTAGCTGCCCGGCTAACTTAGGTGAGAAACTTCGAGAAAAATTGCACACCTATTCCATCCAAGCGCATCAGGCATTAGACTGTAAACAGTTCTCCATTTTTGACTTTCGAGTTTCGGATCAAACGCAAGAAGCCTACTTACTGGAGGCTGGGTTATACTGGAGCTTTAGTCCGCAGAGTATGATCTCCAAGATGTTGACCGCCTCAGATATAGATTTTGCCAAGCTCTCGCGACAGGTAGTTGATGAAGCTTGATGAATAGTACTTCTCTATCAGTCATAAAATCAAATAACCATACCTCGGTAGAATACTCGGTCGCCCACTACGGCGGAATGGTCAGCGCAGTGGAGTGTACAGCGGTTATCCCAAATCACAATATCGCCCGGTTGCCAGCGATGCCGATAGATACGTTTGTCTTCCGTAGCATAGTCGTATAGCTGTTTGATTACCTCATTGCCCAGTGAAGTTTGGCGGATGGCTACACAACGTTCCGGCGTCGATAGGTAAATAGTCTTTTTGCCACTGATAGGGTGGGTCAGAAAAAGCGGATGCCAGGTCTGGGTTTCACTAAGCTGATTCTCCGCTTGATTAATACCCGTAACTTGATGTAGCACTTCAGCGTTTGCTAATTCTTCCTTCATCTTATCTTCTAAATCATTGTAGGCTTGGTACTGGTTGGTGAATAGTGTTTCACCGCCAGAAGTGGGGCACTCAATAATCTTGAGCGAGGTGAAAGACGGAGGATTTGTTACGTAACTGGTATCGGTATGGAACACACTCCGGGGTAGCGTTTTTCTACCTTTATTTGATACCACATTAAGCCTGGGTTCATTAAGGACATGTTTCTCTCCTTCCGTGAAGGTAAGCCTCCCTAATCGAGCCAGGAAATTCGCAAAGTCAGTATCATTTAGCGCTTGGTTATGGAAAACTACTACCCCATAGTCAGCTAATGCTGCCTTTATATCACTGGTTTGTTGATCAGTGACTTCGCTCAGTGATTTTCCGCTGGTTTCTTCCTGAACGAAGTCAGACCCATCTACTAAATCAAAAAGCATTTTTATGACTCCTTTTGTTTCAACTGATTGAAATCAAGCGAAGAGAGTTTGTCTTCTGCGCCCTCGAAGTCATGGTCTTGGGTATTATCCCCACCAAAGGCGTAACTATCAATACCCGCCGATTGAGCAGCGGTAAGACCATCCTGATTATCCTCAATGGCGATAGCATCATTTGCCTTAATGCTTAACTTTTCTAGGGCTAATTGATAAGCGTCGGACTCTGGTTTTTTAGCATTCACCTGACTGCTATCAATGATTGCATCAAAGTCCTCCGCCGAAACTTCGGGCGAAAGTGCTTGAATCAAATTATCAATGTTTTCGCGACTGGTAGTGGTTACCAATCCTACCTTTGCCCCTTCCTTCTTAGCTTGCTGAATGGTCTCGGCAACACCTAGTCTCGGTTGAATGGATTTCCGCTGTAGTAGCTCCTGGAAAATCCTTGACTTATTGGCGTGGATAGCTTCAGCATCTACCGTTTCGCCTTGGCTTTGAGCAAAACGGTCAATTCGCTGCTTACCTCCACTGTCTTTCAGTAATTCTTGATACTGCTCGCGAGGCCAATTCCAATCTAAGCCAGCTTCGGAAAAGGCTCGGTTGAATGCTTCGCGTTGTAATTCTGAGGTCTCGGCTAGGGTGCCAATAGATCCAAAAAGTAGTGCTTTCATAGTTATTGTATGTAAAATACCAGATTAACCAAATTACTACTCGGATGTTCGCTTTACCTAACTGTTTTCAGCAATTATAGTGATGTATACTTATTAAGATTTCATCAATGTTTTGGTAAGTAGGTAATTATTAATTTTCGTACCATGTGTCCTATTACATTAATATGCTTTTAGTAGGATGAGCTAAATTGTATTCTTTTATAGCTCACTTTTATCCTTTATAATGAGCTACAAATTAGAATATTTAGTATATGGCTTGGAACTGGAAACACAAAGATTGGCCAAATTTCGCTCATGATACTCAACGTCTGATGGGTTATGAGAAAAGTTTTTTACATAAAGCTGGCATACTTGCTGGTAGCCTAAAACATATCAGGTCTGAGGAAGCGGACATTCTCAAAGTTGATTTAATTAGCAATGAAGCCTACAAAACCTCAGCGATAGAAGGTGAGATACTTGATCGAGATTCTTTGCAATCTTCTATTAAAAAAAATACTTTGGATTAAAAGCTGACTATCCCGAATACCTCCGTCTGAACAAGGAATATCAGAAATGATGATTGATTTGTATAAAAACTACCCTACAGCTTTAGATCACGCTCAACTTTACGCTTGGCACGAAATGCTAACCAACGGTCGGCGAGATTTACTGGATGTAGGCAAATATCGTACTCATCAAGAGCCAATGCAGATTGTCTCAGGAGCATTAGACTGCTCTAAAATTCACTACGAAGCCCCTCCATCATCTACTACAAAACACGAGATGCAGCAATTCATCCGATGGTTCAACCAGAGCGGTAAAACAAGTGGTGGTCAGTTTGAACCGATAACTCGCTCGGGTATTACTCACCTTTACTTTGAAAGTATCCATCCTTTTGAAGATGGCAACGGGCAAATAGGGCGGGCGCTATCTGAGAAGGTGTTATCGCAAGGATTAAACCAACTAATACTTATCGCTCTTTCCCATACAATAGAAAGTCATAAAAAGAAGTGTTACGCTGCTCTTCAGCGGAACAGCACTCATCTAGAGATTACAGACTGGTTAGAATATTTCGCTCAAATGGTACTGAAAGCACAAGATTACACACAGAGTATGATCGATTTTCTAATTGAAAAAGGTAAGTTCTATCAACGTTTTGACTCTCTGATTAATGAGCGGCAGCGGAAGGTTATTGCGCGTATTTTCAGAGCGGGCGTAAACAGATTTAGAGGAGGGTTAGGTGCAGATAATTACAGAAGTATCACAAATACTACCGCATCCACCGCTACAAGGGGTTTACAGAAACTTGTAAAGCTAGAAGCGTTTATTAAAAAGGGGGAAAGAAAGGGTACTCGCTACTACCTAAACATCAACCACTCGATTGTGCAAAATATCTAATGTTAAAAGGCTATGAGGCTCATATAGTCTTTGGCGACAGCTTTACTCCTGCTTAATTGCCAGTTGACCGCAGGCAGCGTCAATATCTTTACCTCTACTGCGGCGCACGTTTACCGTTACCCCTTTATTTTCTAA
The DNA here is from genome assembly GCA_937138955.1 of uncultured Flammeovirgaceae bacterium. GTDB lineage: Bacteria > Bacteroidota > Bacteroidia > Cytophagales > Cyclobacteriaceae > Tunicatimonas. The sequence continues at coordinate 10,831 of CAKZPJ010000173.1, forward strand.
GTAGCGAGCGAATTGGTTAAGGCGGTCTTCTTCGGTATTCTTGAAATCAGCTTCGGAGATGGGGTTATACTCAATTAGGTTTACTTTGCTAGGAACGTATTTGGTGAATTGCCATAGTTCTTTAGCATCTTCTAGCGTATCGTTGAAGTCGTAAAAAACAATGTACTCAAACGTAATGCGGGTGTGGGTTTTCTGGTAGAAATACTGTAAGGCTTCACGAAGTACCTCTAGCGAATTAGTCTCATTAATAGCCATAATTCGGTCACGCTTCTCATCATTCGCCGCGTGCAGCGATAGTGCCAGATTGAATTTGACCTGATCGTCGCCTAGCTTTTTAATCATCTTGGCAATGCCCGCGGTAGAAACAGTGATCCGTTTGGGTGACATATTTAACCCTTGAGGAGAAGTAATGTGCTCGATAGATTGTAGCACATTAGCGTAGTTCAGCAGCGGTTCGCCCATGCCCATGTACACAATATTGGAGAGTGGCATTTGATAGTTTTGCTCCGCTTGCTGATTAATTAATACCACTTGATCGTATATTTCAGCCGCATCGAGATTGCGCTTACGATCCATGTAGCCGGTGGCACAGAACTTGCAAGCCAGCGAACAACCCACTTGAGATGATACGCAAGCCGTCATTCGTGATTTAGAAGGAATCAGTACTCCCTCAACTAAATGGCTATCATGCAGTCGGAACATCGACTTGATTGTCCGATCGCGGCTTACCTGTTGGTCGTCTACTTGTAGCGCATTGATCGTAAAATTATTCTCTAGTAGCTCTCGCGTCTTCTTCGATAGGTTGGTCATTTCAGCGAAGCTGGTCGCTGATTTTTTCCACAGCCATTCTTCGATCTGCTTCACCCGGAACGGCTTTTCACCCGCTTCCATGAAGAACTCCAAGAGCTGGGTTGGCTTAATTTTTCGAATGTCGGGCTTGGTTGCGATTGTAGACTCCATACGATAATAACAGCGATTGCATTCATCCAACAACGAAAGTGTAACAGAAAGTTTATAGGCTACAATAAATTGTCTGTAGGTCTTAAGTTTACGATGTTTTTCGGAGCATATATAGGGAAAACCCAAAGTCAAGTTGATCATACACCTGAAAACCAAATTTTTCGTACCACGGTAAATTTTGTAAAGTGGAGGTTTCCAGATAAATGGGTCGTTGTAGTGATTGACAATGCTCTATCAGTTCAGTGAGCAATGCACTACCGATTCCCTGACCTTGGCTTTTTTCTGCTACTCCCAAAAACCATAGGTGGCAGAAAGGAGTAGCAGGATGCTTACTCCGAATACGAGCCTCGCGATCTAGCACTTTTGGAACTTTAGTTAATCCAGTAGCTAAAGTAGCTAATTGTATATCCCATAATATTGACCTGAAGGTAATACGCTTCTGGTCAGGAAATAGCATTAGTGCGTAACCCTTACGGTCGTCTGATTGCCAAACTTCTCCGAATTCAAGGCAGATATTTAGCGCGTACTGAATCAGAAAATGGATACGTTTCACTCTCTTTGAATCTTGTTTGATAGCGTAATTCACACTTTTATTGTCAGTAAAAGCTTCAGCAAGCACGTCTAGCAACTGAGAATTATTCGGCTGAGTGATTATCGGAATCATGTTAGAAAATAAGGTAGATTACTTACCACTTAGTGCTGCGCCTAAGTTAAGTTCCGAAAGCTTAGTTCCGCCCTTGATGCCAAAATCTAGCGTGCGAATAGGGAACGGAATGGTAATATCGTGGGCATCGTAAGCCTTTTTGATAGCGATGAATACTTGGTTAGTAATGGTCAGGATATGGGATTCACCGGGAAAATATATCCAAAACCGTAGGTTATAGTTGACCGAGCTATCCCCGAAACCATAATAGTCAAAGAAAATATCCTTATCGGTGCGAACGCCTTCTACCGCTTTAATAGCATCCAGCGTTATCTGCATTACCTGCTCCAAATCTTCGCCGTAGGAAACCCCAATTTGCAGATCAATGCGCCGTTCGCCCGTAATAGTATAATTGATAATTTTTTTCTGAATAACATCTTTATTCGGAATATACACTTCTTGCCCTTGGAAAGTACGAATAACCGTTAGGCGGAAATCAGTACGATCGAGAAAGCCAGCGGTGCCATCAATCTCTACCACATCGCCAATATTGAACGGCTTTTTAAACGCTAAAATAATCCCGCCGATAAAATTGGCAGCAATATCCTGAAAGGCAAAACCTAGGGCAATCCCGACCACTCCTAGTCCGGCGATGAGTGATGTAACCGCTTTTTCCAAATCTAGTATCTCAAGTACAACAAACGCACCTATACTCAGGCATAAGTAATATACCAACTGGGCAAGTAGACGCTGGATGTTGATATCCTCTACCGCTCTGCTTATCACCCGAGTAAATAGCCGCTTTACCAATCGAGCTAGATTTAAAAAAACTATCAGAAGAAAGGTTGCTAGAATTAAATTAGGCAGCATAGCTATTATGTTTTCAAGCCAGCTCTCTAACTTGGCTAAAATGGTAGCCAAGGCATCGTTTACGTCGAATTTCATAGGTATAAGTTATAAGTTAAATCGCACTGGGAAGTTAGAAAAAAAGCAGTCGCCTTAAACAATCTACAATGAGAAGAAAGTCAAGTACTGGGGGTAAGGCATTTTATCGAATTCCTACTATACTTCTGACTAAAGTTAATTGCTCACTGCTGTTACTATTTGTTCACTGAATAAATGCTATCTTTGGGCGACTAATTAACTACCTAACTAACTTGAGAAAACTGCTCACTACTATCAGTCAAACGATAGACCGCCTGAACGAAATTGTGGGGCACGGAGTGGCTTGGTTAACTACCGTTTTGGTATTGGTT
>CAKZPJ010000174.1 GCA_937138955.1 uncultured Flammeovirgaceae bacterium
AGTGTTTATTTTTAATAGTATCCGCCACCCCGCATGTCTGACAGTAGCAGTGATCACCATATCATTCGCTGGAAAATTAAGATAAACGTTTAGAAATAACTTTGGTAAAGTTGCTTCTCTAGAAATGAGCAATCGTGGGGAAGACAAGTAATACAAAGAGTATACTTCTAATAGTAGGCATGTTTCTCAGCGGCTGGTGGCAGACAAAGTTAAACCGCTGCCAAAAGTGACATTATTACACTTTGATTTTAACGAACAAATGACCCGAATCATCGGGGAGAGTGAGCTGGATCATTCATATAGCAGAAAAAAAAACTAATTTTTGCTTTTTACTTACTAAAAATCGGTGTCTCTATGAAAAAATCTACCAAATTATGGTTTCTGGTTTTATGGGTTCTGATAGTTGGGAGTCTTGCCCTAGCTTCCCCCCACTCTTTAGTTGCCCAAAATATCAAATTAGACGTAAATCGCTTGGAAAGTCAAGGAAAAGCAGTTGTTACGGCTACTCCCTCAGATTTAGGTCACGTCATTAATTGTTTTGACGGCGACATCTATACCATGATGCGCTCGGCCAATATCAATCCTGCCTTTGTGCAGGTCGCCTTTGATGCAGCTCAGAGTATCAAGCAAATTCGGGTATTTTTAGGAGAACCGGACTATTCGGGAAACAATAATAGTTGGTGGGTAGAAGCTGCCGATAGCCAAGCTGATATGGATAGTCAATCCGGTTCTTATCAACGGCTAGTGCACCGCCGTGATGACGTAAATGGTGTTTGGGATGCAGTAGAACTACCTCAGGCGACGAAGGCTAAAATTTGGAAATTCTCCATTGAACGTACCGTTGGAGATGATTACGTGCATATTCCTGAGTTAGAACTATGGGCGGATGACTTCTTCCCTAATTCTAGTGTTGCTGGCTTTCAGCTTATTGATGCCCATACAGATGCTGTTATCACTAATCTGCTAGATGGAGCCCAGCTTAACTTCGAAGACTTGCCCCAAAGTTTAGCCATTGAAGTATTGACTAACGAGTCGGTAGGCAGTTTACGTATTAGTGTGAATGGGCCAGAGCTAAACACGGTAAAAAATGAAAGTGCGCCACCCTACGCGAGTTTCGGCGATGATAATGGAGACTTTGACGGCAAGCTCTTCCAAGTGGGTACCTACACGGTGACGGCTACGCCCTACTCAGGAAGAAATGCCACCGAGGATGCGGGCACTCCGGCACAGATTTCTCTTGAGATTATAGGACCTGATCAACCCATCCTAGAGCCAGAGTACGAAACGATTGATCCCTTCCTAGCTACTCCCGTAGACAATGCCGCTAATATTATTCCCGTATTGGTTATTCGCTTCTTGCCTACGGCTGATGGAGTGAATCTGGACGCAAGCAAAGTACCTGATTTTTGGTCGCTCGGGGAAATTACTTTAGAGGATATGAAGTCTAAGATCGATCTACTGGATAAACGGATTAAGTTCATGCTGGAAGAGGGTAGTAAGTACCACGGCTATAAAAAACCTAATGCCAAACCGATGGTGGGATACAAAGTGGTAGAATACATCACGGTTTACGAACAGAGTCCAGCCGGGAAGATAAGGTTCACTGATGAAAACGGTTTTCCGGTTTACGGGATAGACTATTTTAAAATTTTTGAGCGGTTTGATGTTGAACATTATGTAAACGATCTGGGAGTGAAGCACATCTGGCTCTGGGACGCTCCGCTAGACTCTAGTTGGCCCATATACAAATCCAATCCTGAATTTTTCGATCCGGCTGATTTCCGGGGGCCGCCCGAGTCCAATATGTCGAGCCCTACCACGGGCGATGTCTCCAACAGTTACCAGGATAACACTGATTTGCCAGTCTACGATCACACTTACATTGTGTTTGGTAATAATTTTCGCAGAGATCAGAAGGAGGCCGTTGGGCATAACTACGGGCATCAGCTTGAGAGAATGTTTAGGTATATTGATCTTAAAGATAACAACCAGGAGGATCTGTTTTGGCAAAAGTTTGTTGGAGCGGATGAAAATTTGAATTTCATGATGGGACGGTGCGGGTGGAGCCATATGCCCCCCAACACCACCGAGGACTACGATTATGATAACACCACTTTGGTAGAATCGGATATTGAAGGCTGGCGGCCCGATGGTTCCGGAGAGAAGAAGTTGGTCAATGTAGATACCTGGAACGGTCAGACCTATAACTGGCCAGCTGGTACTGGGGATATTACTAATTGGCGGGAAAGAACCGAAACCTATTGGCAGTTGTACAAAATGCAGGCTTTTCCTGGAGCTGAAGCTAATATTCCTTACCAGGGCGACTACTTGATTAGCGATTGGTGGAACATCTTCGCCAATTGGGACGAAGTGAATAATGCCGGAAAGCTACTGTACGAATACGAAGAAGTTCAACCATCCGGTATCACCTTCCGATTGATTGATGCCGATACCGACGAGTCTATTATTGAGCTAATCGATGGGCAGTCGGTACCAGTATCGGGCTTACCCCGCAACCTAGCCATTGAAGTATTGACTACCGAACCCGTCGGTAGCTTCAAAATCAACGTGTATGGCCCAGGGATTAATAACACTAAAAACGAAAGTGCAGCTCCCTACGCTAGCTTTGGCGATGATAGTGGTGATTTCAGAGGCAAACTGTTAGCTGCGGGTGAGTATGCCGTAACGGCTACTCCTTTCTCGGGAAGAAACGCCACTGGTGAGGCAGGTACTTCGGTAGAAGTGTTGTTTACCCTGAGTGACGACGGAAATCAACAACCAATAGCCAGCTTTACGGCCGATCCAACGAGTGGATCAGCTCCGCTGAGTGTAGACTTTGATGCCAGCGGTTCGCGTGACTCGGATGGTGAGATTGTTAGCTATACTTTTGATTTTGGAGACGGTACTACTACTTCTGGCGCTGCTAATTCACATACCTATTCTGAAGCGGGGGAATATACTGTTACGCTGACTGTTGCCGATAATCAATCAGCGACAGCTTCATCTGAAATGAAGATTATAGTAGAAGGTGACCAAGATCTTACAATTGCCGGTTTTAAGCTGATTGATGCTACGCGCGATATTAGCTTATTTGGCGACCAACTATTTACCGAGCAGATGTACCTATCAAGTTGTCGTATTCCGGAAAGCATGGCTATTGAGGTGATTTTAGCCGGTGCGGTGGGGAGCATCAAAATTGAGGTAGAAGGACCGAGTATCAGTACCAGTATGATCGAGCACTCAGCTCCCTTTGTTAGCTTCGGCGACGAAGGAAGCAATAATATTCTGGGAAGAGAGTTCAGCCCAGGAACATACTACATTGCCGCTACTGCTTATTCTGGTCGGGATGCTACCGGCACGTCTGGAGCAACTGTCGAGCTTGAATTAGAGATAGAACCAAATGATCCGCCATCATCGAATTTTACAGCAACTCCCACCAGTGGTACGGCTCCTTTAGAAATAACTTTTGTGGCGGAATTAGAAGATTCATTCGGAGAAGATTATGATTATCATATTGATTTTGGCGATGGCCGAAATGGCATTACTAGTTCAAAGGTCTCCCACACCTATACCGAAGAGGGAACTTATACGGCTGTCTTAACGGTGACAGATATTACTACTCGCTGTTATAGTTCTACCTCTCAGATCATCACTGTAGCACCCAATTCTTCACCTATAGTAGGCTTTCGGCTCATTGATGCCGATACTGACCAGCTATTCAAGGACATCACCCAGGGGTCAGTAGTTTCTACCTATAAGCTTCCTGAAAGTCTGGCTATTGAGGCCTTAGTCTCCGAAACGGTAGGCAGTCTTCGGATAGAAGTAACCGGGTCAGGAATTAGTACGGCTCGCAACCAGAGTGATGCGCCTTATTCTAGCTTTGGTGATGCTGGCGGGGACTTTAAGGGAGAGCCTTTTGATGAAGGTGCTTATACTGTTAAGGCTATACCTTATTCGGAACGAAACGGGAAAGGTATTGCAGGTGAACCTTTAGAGGTTGCATTTGAAATTGTGACTACCGAAACCTATATTATACTTGGAGTAGACAAAACCGAATCCGAAGGTGAGCTTGCTGATTACCGTTTTTATGTTAATGGAGAACTTCAGGATGGGCGTTATCAGGATCCTGAATCGGGCGGAGATGCCTACGATTTAGCAATTTCTCCTCCGGAGATTGAAACTCTCATGATAGAGTTCTACAACGACCTGCAAACCGAAACCGAAGACCGAAACCTGAATGTTTTTGGTGGTTCAATCAATTTTGAGAAACCTCCATACTTCAGATTTTTTTATGAAGGTGAGAGTGTAGTGTATGATCGGGGAGCGTTAGATGGAATTGATGTAGTATCCGATGCAAATGGTTTTATGGATGTAAACGGGACTCTGATCTTTACTCTCGATTGGTCGGACTACGCTCGCTTCGGTTCGAGAGTCACCAAGCCAAGCCCGGTGGCAGAAACCTCTTTTGCTGACCCAACATCCTCCGAGCTGGAAGAAGGCAGTCTGTTGGTCTATCCCAATCCGGCCCGAAGCCAGATAGAAGTGAGTCTACCGCTGCTCAATGATCAGCCCTATACACTACAACTATACGATCTGTACGGACGGGAGGTATTCCGCAAGCAGGGGACGGGTAGCATAGCCGAATCTATCCCTTTGCAAGGGCAACCACGAGGCACCTACTTGGTAGCGGTGCAAACCGCTGGAAAGCGGATAGTCAAAAAGCTGCTGCTTGATAACTAAAAGACTGAGAATGATGGTTGATTTTTTTGAGTCAAACCAAAGAAAAGGAGGTAGTGAAAACTATCTCCTTTCTTATTTTTATAGCGAAGACTTTTCGCTTAACTATGTATGCGTAACTGGAGTAGCTTCGCTAGACTTTTCAGCCAGCAGAATATTTTTAATACCGGCTACCAAGGCATCGGGGTTGAACGAAATGCTGTTGATGCCCGCTTCTACCAGAAACTGGGCAAAGGCCGGATCATCGCTGGGTGCCTGACCGCATAAACCGATTTTGGTGTTCGTTCGGTTCGCCGTAGCAATCACCTCCTGGATCATCCTTTTCACCGCGGGATCACTGGCACTGAATAGATCACTTAGCAAGTCCGAATCGCGATCAACTCCTAAAACCAATTGCGTTAGGTCGTTCGATCCGATAGAAAACCCATCAAAGTACTCCGAAAATTCCTGGGCTAGTACTACGTTGCTGGGTATTTCGGTCATCATATAGAGTTCTAATCCATTAACTTCCCGCTTCAAACCATGTTTTTCCATCAGCGTAATCACCTTTTCGGCTTCGGTGAGTGAGCGACAGAACGGGATCATCAACTTTACGTTTTCCAGTCCCATCGTTTCTCGTACCCGTTTCATCGCTTTACATTCCAGCGCAAACCCCGCCTGGTACCGAGGGTGATAGTAGCGGGATGCGCCTCGGAAGCCAAGCATGGGATTCTCTTCCTGGGGTTCAAAATCACGGCCACCAATCAAGTTGGCGTACTCGTTGGATTTAAAATCGGACATCCGCACGATGACATCTTTAGGATAAAAGGCGGCGGCGATCCGGGCGACCGCTTCGGATAGTTTTTCCACAAAATAATCGTCTTTATTCGGGTAGTGGTGGGTAAGTTGTTCAATCTTTTCCCGAGCCGTAGCATCGGTTACCTTTTCAAACTGGCACAAAGCCATCGGATGAATCTGGATGGCGTTGTTGATGATAAACTCCAACCGCATCAGTCCTACGCCGTGATTGGGGTACGCGGCTAGCCGAAACGCTTGTTCGGGGTCGCCTAAAATAAACATTACTTGCGTGTTAGGAAGCGGAAGGTCGGGCAACTGAATCACCGATTCTTTCCAGTCTAGTATTCCTTCGTACACGTAGCCGGTTTCGCCTTCGGCGCAGGAAACCGTTACTTCCTGACCATCCTGAATAACCTCGGTAGCGTTTCCTGCTCCGATTACCGCTACGGCCCCCACTTCCCGAGCCACAATGGCGGCGTGACTAGTGCGTCCGCCCTGATCGGTAATAATACCACTGGCTTTTTTTAGGATAGGATCCCAATCGGGAGTGGTACGGGTAGTCACTAGTACTTCACCTTCTTGGAGTTTATCTGCTTCTTCCGGGCTGCGGAGAATCCGGGCTTTTCCGGCGGTGATTTTGTTACCTAATCCGTAGCCCTGGCATAATGCTTTCTCAGTATCACGCAACTGATAGGTCTTTATTTCCAGGAGTGCTTCTTTCGTGCTATGCACCGTTTCGGGGCGGGCTTGCACAATGTAAAGCTGCCCGCTGTGCCCGTCCTTCGCCCACTCAATATCCATCGGGCGTTGGTAGTGCTCCTCAATGGCTACCGACCATTTTGCTAGTGTAGTCACCTCCTCGTCGCTCAGTGTATACTGACCCCGTTGATCCGCTGGGGTAGGCTGGTTGACCACGCCTGATCCGGTTGGGGCGTAGACCATGGTTTGTTCTTTGCTGCCGATTCGACGGGAGATAATGGCGTGCTTATTCTGACTGAGGGTGGGTTTAAATACGTAGAACTCATCCGGGTTTACGGTGCCCTGTACAATATTTTCGCCTAGCCCCCATACGCTGCTGATCAGTACTACCTGATCAAAACCTGAGTCAGGGTCTAAGGTGAAGTTGACTCCGGAGCAACCTAGGTCGGAGCGTATCATGAGTTGCACTCCCACCGATAGAGCTACCTGCACATGGTCAAAATTATTATCTTCCCGGTACTTGATGGCCCGGTTGGTAAATAAGGAAGCGTAACACCGGTGACAGGCATTCAGCAGTTTATCGAGCCCCCGTACGTTAAGATAGGATTCCAACTGCCCGGCAAAGCTGGCGTTCGGTAAGTCTTCCGCCGTGGCACTACTGCGTACCGCAAAGGATATGTCCTCACCGTAGTGCTCGGTGAGATGGTTGTATCCCTCTCGGATGGCGTGTTGTACTCCGGTAGGGATTTTCGCTTCCAGAAAGGTAGCCCGGATTTGTTTACCGATTTCTTCCAAATTAGAAAACTGCTGTCGGTCTAGCTGATCAAGCAGTTCAGTAAGTTGGGTACGAAGTCGATTCTTCTCTATAAACTGCCAGTAGGCTTCGGAGGTAGTGGCAAAGCCATCGGGCACTTGTATTCCCAAAGGGGTTAGTTTTTGGAACATTTCCCCTAAGGAGGCATTTTTACCGCCTACCTGGGAAAGGTCATTCATATCAATATTACGGAAATACCTAATCAGGGTAGACATAGCGATTTTGGGTTATAATGAAAACGTCCAGTGCTAGTTGTTCTGGAAAATCTTCTCTAAAATAGACGCTCTCGCTATCGCCTGCAATGATGTAAATCAGCGCTACGGGAAATTGATTTACTTATTGGCTGTATACTAACACCTGTGATCTAAGTCATTGATAAATTGGCGAACACTTACTTCATTAGAGCCAATATCAATATCGTAACGACTATGAAACTTACCCTTAGAAAAAAAACAAAACAGCCTTGGATAGAAAAACTAGCTAATCAGGTTGAACAAGAACCTATCAAGTACGTACTACCATTGATCGTATTTGCGGGCATTGCCATATTGGCCGAGCAATACTGGGAGAGAGTTTGTAAGTTAGACTAACGGCTCAAAGGAGATGGCGTGAATCGCTTACTTAACTCTTGGCTGCCGTTCATGAGACTACCCTTTTCCTTTAAGCATCCGGTTCCAGTAGAACCAAGGTAAGAAGTACTTCTTCAGCAGCCACATACTCCAGCGCTCCTTGGTCGTATCAAAGGGAAACGAGGAGTCAGGTTGGTTGTCGTAGTCAAACTCAGCCAGCACCATGCGTCCGTAACGGGTCACTATGGGGCAGGAGCCGTAGCCGTGGTACTGAGGGTTCTTCATGAGATTGCTTTGCTGCTGCATCACCGATAGTAGATTCTCAACTAAGATAGGAGCCTGCTTACGGACGGCCGCTCCAGTTTTAGCGTTCGGGGTACTAGATGCATCACCCAGTGAGAATACGTTGGGGTAGCGGTTGTGCTGCAAGGTGTGCTTGTTCACATCTACCCAGCCGTAGGGGCTGTCCGGTACTGACAGCGGGCTTCGCTTGATAAAGTCGGGGGCACTTTGGGGAGGGGCGAGGTGCATCATCTCGTAGGGGATTACGACTTTAGAGTCACCTTCAGGGCGGATACCCAAATCCTGATCTTGCTTGCCCAGGCTGATCGGTAAGCGGTCTTCCTGGGTGATTTCGTATACTGCTTCCTTCTTCTCGGGTCTGATTTCTATCAGGTTATGAAAGAAGCGGGTATGGATATTACGGGCGCGGATAATCTGGTTAAGAGTTTTGGCGATGTTCTTCATGCCAAAGAGCACGGAACCGGGGGTAGCAAAAATTACATTAGCGCGCTGACGGACACCTTGCTTTTCAAAGTAATCTTCGGCCAGGTACATGATCTTCTGGGGGGCACCACCGCACTTAATCGGCGTAGCAGGTTGGGTGAACAGTGCATTACCGACCCGAAAGTTCTGTAGTAGTTCCCAGGTGTACTCGGCGTAGCGAGGGTCGTAGTTACTGGTGAGCCCGTTTTTACCAATGCCTTCTTTCAAACCCGGAATAGCATCCCAATCCAGTTGAATGCCCGGGGCGGCTATCAGGTAGTTGTAGGAGTAGGTACGGCCTTCTTCCGTGCTAACCGTCTGTTGTTCCGGATCAATTTCCGAGGCGTGCTCCTTAATCCAGGTAGCCCCGGAGGGCATGACTTTCTTTTCTTCCCGGATGGTATTTTGTAAATCGTAAGTGCCGGCTCCTACTAATGTCCAGGCGGGTTGATAATAGTGCTTTTCCGAAGGTTCAATGATGCCAATATCCAGTGACTTATCTTTTTTTAGCAATTGGGCGGCTACGGTGATACCGGCGGTGCCTCCGCCAATAATTAGGATGTTGTGTTGGCTCGTTTTCATAGTGCTTGGGGAGTTTTAGGTTTAATAAAACAATTACTGAATGAAAAGACAATGACCTAAATCAGTGAGGGGCGTTGGTTAGCTAGTATCAAAAGTCATAGTTGAAGATGAGGTTAAAGATAGCGATGTTGACCTTATTGGAAACAAATCGGGGATCATCGTAAGTATTGCCCTGCGCGATTTTGTAGGCAACCAGAAGCTCCAGACCTAGCTTATCCCAGTCCCCCTTAAAATCGTAAAACGAATTCAAGTTTAGCTGATGGTAAGCCGGGATTCCGTACTTGTTATTCTGACTATCCCGTACATCCTGACTGTGATAAAAACCGTAGCCGCCGATAACGCGAATATTTCTGAAACCACTGTAACTTGACTCAAGCAACACCGACCAACTATCGGCAAAGCCTTCCTGCCGCTCCCGCTTCTGAAAGGTATACAGCGCATCCCGGCCCCACTCGCGGGGAAAGAGGTACTGTCCCCCGGGCAAAATCCGCGTGAACGCTAGCGCAAAACTTTGGTGATTAGACGAATACGTGCTACGTAAGCCGAATAGGTGGGTCTGAAAGTCGGGTGAAAAGTAGGTTAGGCTAGGATCAGAGTTTCCCCCATCACCCCAAGGAGTTTCCCAAATGTATTGTCCCTCCCAGCGTAGCTTTCGCCCTGAGCTCCAGGTTTTTTCTAGCGATACGTCAGCGTAGAGTGCATTGAAGACATTCACGAAAGCGTAGTTCCAGAGCCTGGCCTGGAAAGCCGGGTTGGGTTGAAACGAAATATTTTGAATGAATAATCCGGGAGATGTGATATTACCCTGGTAGTTGCCCGCTTCGCCCAACGCGCTTCTTCCTTCAGGGTACCAGCCTACGGAGTTCTGCGTTTTGTACCACTGAGCGGTGGAGCGCGGAGCAATCGCGTGGATGTACCCCGCTGTAAGTTCCCAGTGGGGAAATAGGGTGTTCTGATACCAAATACCTTGCTCCAGAGTGGGGATCATTCGGCCATCCTGGGGATTGAGCATGGGGGTTTTCAGGAGCATTCGGCCGATCTTGATAAGTTGGCCACGGTTGGAGTATTGTAGGTAAGCTTCACCCAGTAAAAATATAAACCGGTTATTAGGGTTAGCCACATCAAACAGCCCTAATTCGTAGCGGCTCAGCCGATTGGTAGCCGGGGCCCGTTCGGATAAGTCACTAATTCCTACATTAAAGGAGGTATACACTTTCGCACCCACCGAAAACCCTCGGTAAGAGCCGGAGGTAACCCCGATCTTTCCTCCCAAAGCCGCCGCATTAAAGTCTTTAAAATCTCCCTGGTTGACCGATGCCATCCAATAGTGACGAAGCTGTCCGGTTACTTTCGCCTTTTTCCACACCGAGGCCAGCGAATCGGATGACTGTCCCCAACTGCGGGAGGTTAATATGAGCAAGAAAAATACGATCAGTAGGTTACGGCTCATACGTCTCTTTCAAGGTTTCGTAATAAGACATAATAGGGGGGAAGGGGCCGAACTGGTGCTGTACGGCCGGAAATGTATCCCGGTACGGACCGTAGGGTGCGTCCACGGGTTTAAGACTCAGATCGGGATAATCCAGTTTGGTATTCTTTTTTAAGGGCCGGGAGTGGGCATCAACGTAGGCCGCCACATCGTAGGCTTCCTCATCAGTCAGTAGCGGACGCTCCGCCGTAGATCCCAGTGGCATGTTCCCTTTGATAAAGTGGGCGGCTTTGATTAGTCGGTTCATCCCCGCCCCGTGGTTGTAGCTGTCGGCTCCCCACAGTGGTGGATACACGTACCCTCGCTGGTCACCGGCTTCGCCCACTCGTTGGCCAAGCCCATCATCACTGTGGCAAATGGCACATCGTTGTTCGTAAATATTTTTACCTGCTAATGTATCGGCCGCCCGGTTGGGCAAATTAATAGAAGCAAACCCCTGATAGCGATCCTTTGCCTCTTCCGGAACATCTTCACTCAGCCACTGCATATAAGCAACCATCGACTGCATCTCTGGACTATTATCGGCCAGCCGCTGTCCGTTCATGCTTCGCTCCATGCAGCCGTTGATCCGGTCTGCTATTGTACCGGTTTTTCCCTCCCGCCCCCGAAACTGTGGGAAGCGCTGAAATACCCCGACAAAAGAGGCAGCTCCGGCTTTAGTGCCTGATTCCAGATGGCAATTCTTGCAAGCAAGATTATTACCCGCATAAATTTGCTGAGGGTTGTCCAGTTCCGGCCCCAAGTGCTTATACGTCTCGGTGATTAATGCGTATCCGTACCTGACCTGGTCGCTTTCGGATCCATCGGGTAAGTCGCTATTGACATCCTTAGGGGCCCACGCCGGTTGCGCAACCCACGTAGTTGGCGTGGGCTTAGAAGGAGAAGTATCAGCAATGGGTTTGTCTTGCCCATTGGGAAGGTACAGTACCAATACCCCGACGGTCACCATCATTACCATGACCACCACGGCTATCGTGAGCTTAACAATCTGAAGTAAGCGTTGGAACATGATTGCTACTATTAAAAGCGAGTTGCGCTCATTTTAACTTTATTTTCTAATGAGGCAGTCGGGACCGCAGTAGACCGTATACCCAGGTACCGGCGAGGGCACTAAGCAACACCACTACAATAACCGAATAGCCATACCCAATGAGGGTGTAGATAGGCCCAGGGCAAGCACCGACCATCGACCACCCTAACCCGAAGATAATGCCTCCCAGCAAGTAGCGGGCGATGCTTCGGTTTTTAGGGGTGAACTCAATCAACTGGCCTCGGATTGATTTTAGCTTACGTCGTTTAATCCAGGCAATGCCGATGATTCCTAGTAGCACCGCCGAGCCAATGACCCCGTACATATGGAAGGAATCAAACAAAAACATTTCCTGGATACGGTACCAGGATACTACTTCTGATTTGGTTAGAACAATTCCGAAAAAGATGCCGACTGCAAAAAACGATACGTATTTTCTCATGGTGTATTTAATTTATAGCATAAGTAGCCAGGGTAGAATAAAATAGGTCATGGTGAGGCCCCCGATAAAGAACCCGATCACCGCTACCAGGGAAGGCCATTGGAGGTTACTCAACCCACTGATGGCGTGCCCCGATGTGCAGCCCCCGGCGTAGCGGGCTCCGAACCCTACCAGGAACCCGCCCCCGATCAGCATGATCAACCCCCGCAGGGATAGCAATCCTTCCCAACTAAAAATACTTTCGGGCAGGTAATCCGCTCCGGGTTTTTCTATTCCCAGTGTCTGCAAATGGGTCACGGTGGAAGCGGCCAGATCAATAGGTTCGGGGTTGGCCAGCCATTGGGCGGCCACGAACCCGCCTACCATCGCCCCGGCTACAAAAGCCAGGTTCCAGGCCTGCTCCTTCCAATCGAAGCGAAAAAAATCGCTGGTTTTACCGGCCCCCATGGCCGAGCAACTGGTACGTAGGGTGGAAGACACCCCAAAGCTCTTTCCCAGGTACAGTAGGATAAACATAGTTAAGGCAATCAGCGGCCCAGCCACGTACCACGGCCAGGACTGACTAAGTTCAGTCAGCATATAATTAATGATTTGAATTTTACGTTACTCAATACAATTTATGAAGAGGGGCGGGATGTCAACACACCCAGTCTCACCCTCTTCGTTATTACGCCTGCAAAACCCCCAGCAGTTGCTGAGTCGGAATTACTCCCGACTGTCGCCACTTCACTTTTCCATCCTTAAAAAGTATCAGGGTAGGAACACTCCGCACCTGATACTGATGGGCTAGTTGGGGATTCTGGTCTACGTCGATCTTAACAATCTTTACCCCAGCACCCACGGTTGCTTTAACCTCCTTGAGAATAGGGGCAATAGCCTTACACGGTTCACACCATGCTGCCGAAAAGTCAATAAGGACTGGTGTATCCGACTGTATTAATTGCCTAAATTTCCCTTTTTGCTTCATGGTTAGGCTTCTTGTTCTTGATCTTGAAATTCCTTTACCGTCTCGCTCAGGTCATAGACTTGGGCATCGGGAAGTTCCTTTTCTAGAATACTGAAACCGGCCGCCGAGCGGTACCCTCCGGCACAATGTACGACCACGGGCTTACTGGTATCTACTTCCGTCACCCGCTCGGAAAGTTCCGGTAAGGGAATATTGACCGCATTCTCAAACAGCTTATCATCCTGGGCTTCTGATGCATTACGGATATCTACAATAGTATAGTCCTCTGGATTTGATTTAAAATGCTCCACATCTAGCGAAGGGCTCTTTTCCGCTAACGGTTGCTGTACGACCACCGCTCCCTTTACGTGGGGTTCGTAGCCGATCTTGGCCGTCCGGCGTAGTGCTTTATCCAACTGCTCCTCGCTGTCAACTACCAGGTAAAAAGGCTTTTCGGGCGTGACCAGTGAACCGAGCCAAGTCTCAAATTTTCCGTCTTCCTGGATATTGATCGCCCCCTTAATATGCCCCTGCTTGAACACGTCTTCCGAGCGGGCATCAACTACAACCCTTCCGTTTGCCTCAATCTCATCAGCCGATAGGCGGGGAATGTTTTGCAAGCTTTCTTCCAACGACTTGGCCCCTTCCCGGTTTACTTCCACATCGTAAGGGAAGTACTGGGGCACAAAGGGCTGGTCGGCCAGCAGGGCTTCCACGAATTTGTCCTCTTCCTCAATCTTAAAGGCCCAGTTCTGTTCTTTTTCTTTTCCGATAGTGCTAAAGGTTTCCGGTCCCATATTTTTCCCGCAGAGCGAGCCGGCTCCGTGGGCGGGGTAGAGCACCACATCG
>CAKZPJ010000175.1 GCA_937138955.1 uncultured Flammeovirgaceae bacterium
TCCATTCTGCCCTACGCGGGCATTATCATCAAAATATGCCGGGCTTACACCAGCACTCAGGAGGATTTTGAGGATTACTACCAGGAGGTATGTTTACAAATCTGGCGAAGCCGAAACAACTTCCGCCAGCAGTCCGAATGGTCTACCTGGATTTATCGCCTCACCCTGAATGTATGCCTAACACTGCTCAAGAAAAAGAAAAACAATCACCAATATTTTGCTTCCGACTATCTCCCGGCAGAAGTAACCGAAGATAGTCAGGCCTTTGCCGATGAATCGCTGAACCAACTGTACGATGCCATCCGGCAGTTGTCGGAAGTAGACCGGGGAGTAATTCTGCTGTATCTGGAAGAAAAATCCTACCAGGAGATTGCGGATATTATGGGCACCAACCCTAACAATATTGGGGTACGCATTAACCGAATTAAAGAACGTTTAAAAAAATTACTCAATGGAAAAGTCAATTGAAACAATTTGGAAAGAAGGTTTTCTAAAGACCAATGCAGTAGTAGCTCCCAGGCTAAATGATCTGTATAATCAGAAGTCAGGGCACCTGGTAGATAAGGCGATGCGAATGTTTCGGCTCAATGGAATTTATATTATAGGGCTAGCCGCCTTTCTTTTGTTTATCTCTATTTTGAGTGGGGTGCCGGTAGCGGGAATAGTGATGGTTGTACTATTTCTTCCACATATCATTTACGGGCAGCGGCAACTAAAAGCAGTTAAATCCATCGATAAAGGAGTAAGTAGCTATCAGTACCTTAAATCATTTGATGCGTGGTTAAAAGCCGCCATCGCCGGTTATACCAAAATTTACCGCTTCTTTTATCCACTCTTTATCCTGACGCTATTCTTTGGCTACTGGTTCGCCTCCCCTACTCAGCCAATCACCCGTAAGCTCACGGAGAAGTTTCCCAACGCCTTTTACCTGGTCAACGGAGTACCTGTGTACTGGCTAATAGCTGCGGTAGTGCTCGCTATTTTGGCAGCAATTTTCGCCGGAAAAATCTATCAGTGGGATATGAATACTATCTACGGTCGAGTATTTAAGAAATTAGATGAAATTCTGGCCGATATGGAAGAGTTGAGGAATTAAGAGATTGTTAGGAGTTTATCTAAAAAGTAAGCCACCGAATCAAGAGTTTACGCTCTATAATCCGGTGGCCTAATCATCTAGCTACCTCTTAAGCTATCTCAGGGCATATTGATCGTTATTCGTAACCGGGGTTCTGCACCTCCAGATTTGGGTTGTTTTGCATCTACTGCACTGGAAGGGGGAACAATAGATGTCGCTCTTGCAAAGTCTCGTTAGAGCTGAGATTTACGTGACCTACAAAATCATCAAATCCACCGGTCTGCTCGTTGAATACTTTACGCAGTCGTATCATGTCAAACCAGGTTTTTCCTTCGTAAGCCAATTCATGCCAACGTTCTTGCCATACAGCTTCGCGGAAACTATTTTGGTCAAACTCACCTGCGCTGCGCGTAGTTAAACCGGCTCGGTCTCTGATTTGCTTCAGAGCATCTACTGTTTCCTGATTAGGGCCACTAATTTCGTTCTGAGCTTCGGCGTAAATCAGCAGCACTTCAGCGTAGCGAATCATCGGCACATTCAAGTTGTCCTGGGCAGTACCCGGTGCTCCCTGAGTACCGTTGGCCGTTACGTTAAAATGTTTAAAGATATACGGTGCGCCTAAATCGAAAGGTTCACCACTGCCATTCTCGTAATAAGTGGTGTAGAAGAATCCTTCCTGGTCTACCGTCCGCAAATCGCCCTCTTCGTAAGAATTGTAGAAAGAAGTTGTTGGAACCGTACTTCCGGTGCCCGAAGGACCACGATAGGTAACCGGCTTAAAGTTAGGAAACATATTTCCCATTGGGTTACCAGCTACCGCATTGTTGTACTGCAAGCTGAAGATATGTTCCTCGGTGTTTCCCAGATTTTCATCGTGCAAATCGCCGTAGTCATCAAACAACTCAATCGATCCGGAATTATCAATCACTTCTTTTGCTTTGGTGGCCGCCAATTGGTAGTACTCCTGACCCAAATTCAGGGGATTCCCAGCCATTGTTAAGTATACTTTCGCTAGTAGCGACTTAGCTGCTGCGGTAGTCACCCTTCCACTTAGGTCAGTCCAGGGTAACTCAGCACTCTCGGCTACCTGTAAGTCTTCCACAATCTGGTCGTACACTTCCCGTTGATTAGTTCGCGTCGGAAAGAAGTCTTCGGAAGAAGCCGATTGGGGAGTAAGTACCAAAGGCACATCGCCCCAAATTCGCACCGCATAGAGGTACGCCCAAGCCCGTAGAAATCGAGCTTCCCCTAATATCCGCGATTTTTGAGCTTCGTCCATAGGTGAAATAGCCGGAACTCGATCCAGCGTAAGATTCGCATTGGCAATTACTTCGTACACACCTCGCCACCAGTTACGAATATGAATGGTGTTACCATCCCACGTCAGTGAATAAAGATTATTTAAGTCAGAATTCTGAGCCGTTTCCGTGGTTGATGTTCCGGTAGGAGCTTCTAACAACTGCCAGTTTGATGAGAAGATACCCGCTCCACTACCGTAAAACCGAGTCGCATCGTAAACAGCCGCTACCGATGCTTCGGCATGATCGGGAATAGTAAAGAAGCTTTCGGGGGTCAAATTAGAAGGGTCTTCTTCCTCCAAAAAATCTGAACACCCAACTCCTAATGACAAAATCACCAGAAGGCAAAGTTTATAATAAATGCTATATGATTTCATAAGTATAGGCTTTTGATATTGTGAGATTACAGACCAATTTGTAGTCCTAGTAAGTACGTAGTAGGTCGGGGGTAGTCGTGCCACTTCATTCCCTGAGAGAACGCATTATTGCCATTTCCACCTCTAACCGGGGAAATTTCCGGATCGCCAATTACTTCATCATCTACTATCAGGAAGAAGTTTTGTACCGAACCGTAAATGCGTACTCGGTCTAGCCGGATTCTATCTACTAAATTGGAAGGAAGCGTATAACCCAGCACCAGGTTTCTTCCCCGGATGAAAGAAGCGTCTTTGATCCAACGAGTGTCCACATTGGTTACATAACCGGCGCGAGTATCCCGAATTTCGGCAATCTGGCTATCTTGGTTGTCGGGAGTCCAGGCATCCAGCACGGTGGTATAACTGTTAGCCAATGCTTGCCGATCTTCGCTGGGATGCAGGTTCATATCCATGATATCGTTTCCGTAGGTATACTGAATATCTAACGTTAAGTCCCAATTACGGAAACGTACCGTGTTGAAGAAGGCTCCCCAAGCGTCGGGATAGCCGTTGCCAATAATCATCCGGTCGGCATCAGTGATTGCTTTGTCGCCGTTTACATCTTCGTACTTGATATCGCCGGGTAAAATGGTTAGGCCATTACGGTAACTAACAAACTCGGCAGCTTCGGCGGCTTCATCAGTGCCCCAAACTCCCAAACGGTTCAACCCCCAGTACGAACCAACCGGCTCACCTACTCGGATAATGTTCGTTGGGTTGGTAAAGTTAGGGCCGCCTACGCCGAAAATATCCGCCGGAGTAGCCAGCGATAACACCTTATTCCGGTTCATGGAAATATTGAAGTTGGTAGTCCAGGTAAGGTCTTCTGATTCTATGTTCACAGTGGTTAGTGATAGTTCAATACCCCGGTTTTCCATAGAACCAATATTTCTTCGGATGGTGGCGTATCCACTTGTCTGCGGTACCGGAGCATCCAATAGCATATCGGTCGTTTTACGGTAGTAGTAATCCGCTTCCAAGGCAATCCTACCTTGAATCAAACCCAGTTCAATTCCAATATCACTTTGCGCGGTACGTTCCCACTTTAAATCAGGGTTGGCCAAGCGGTTAATACCGGTACCTCCAAACCTAGATTCGTTCCAAATCGCTGTGTAGTCAGACCCTAGCAACGATAGTGACGAGTAGGGCGGAATTTCCGAGTTACCCGTGAGGCCGTAGCTGGCGCGTAACTTCAGATTAGAAATAGTGTTGTTATTTCCCATAAACCCTTCTTCCGATACCCGCCAAGCCAGAGCAGCTGAAGGGAAAAAGGCGAATTTATTATTTTCACCAAATTTGGATGAACCATCTACCCGTCCGGTAAAAGTTACCAAGTACTTATTCATCAGGCTGTAGTTGAATCTTCCGAAGTAAGAGTTCAATGCTTGCCGGGAAGCGTTAGATCCCATTTGCAGATTGTTACTACCCGCTCCAATGTTGTTAAATTGGAAGTAATCGGTAGCGAATCCCCGAATCTCTGAATTGATACGGAAGAAGTTCGTTTCCTGCCAGGAGATTCCCAGCAAGCCTTCAAAGGAATGGATGTCGCCAAATTCTTTGTTATAAGTCAGGTAGTTCTCAAATGACCAGAACATCTCCCGCTGATTTCTTAGCCAAGCCCGGCCTTGGTCGCCAATGCGGATGGTTCGTCCTTCGTAGCGATTCGTTTCCTGCGTGAGTACGTTTGTTCCCAATACAGATTTGAACTGTAAGCCTTCGGCTATTGATACTGTGGCAGAGAGGCTACCAATAATTGTTTGGGTGTTTAGAATAAAATCTCGCTCGTGCAGATTATGCATAGAACTCATGGTTCCTTCGGCGAAGGGGTAATCCCGATTATCAGCCCAGGTTCCATCTTCATACTTCACGGGTAAAAAAGGAAAGTCCTCTACCATACGCCGAGCTACCTGATCATTGTAGTCTACTATATTTTCCGTTTGGTAGTTATAGTTCAATGTGGTACCCACTTGCAACCAGTCTTTAAGTTTGGTATCTACGGCTAACCGCCCAGAGTAGCGTTGCAAATACGATTGCTTGTAAAGTCCTTGATCGTCTCGGTATCCTAACGAGACCGAGTAGGTAGTTCGATCATTTCCGCCACTAAATCCTAACTGGTGATTCTGAGATAGTTTGTTTTGAGTAGTTTCTTCCATCCAGTCGGTATCGTAGCGGGGGTTTCCGTTGCTATCAAACAAACGCGGATCAGTTCGTTTTAGAGCCGGATTGAGGTACGCCCAACGACCTGCGGCCCATCCTTCGGGGTCGTATTTTTCCATATTGGCCCAGGCGAGGTCTTCCACAGCCAGATACTGTTCAGCATTCAGCACTTCGGGTCGGTTAGGACCAATAGCATTTACACTGAAATCTACGTTATAGGTAATTTGCCCTTCACCGGATTGCCCTTTCTTGGTCGTAATCAGAATTACTCCGTTTGCGCCCCGCGCTCCGTAAATAGCGGTAGAAGAAGCATCTTTTAGTACTTCTACCGATACAATATCATTAGGATTGATATAATCAATTGCCTGGCTAAACTGAGCTTGATTATTCATCGGTAGTTGCACTCCGTCTACCACGTAAAGCGGGTTGTTAGTAGAGTTAATGGAGCTAAACCCTCGAACCCGAATGTTCGTTCGGCCACCGGGCCGACCGGAGTTAACATTTACTTGTACACCGGGTATTCTTCCGGCCAATTGCTGGTTCAGCGAAGTAGCCGGACGCTCCTGGAGTTCTTTCACATCTACCGAACCTACCGCGCCGGTAAGATCCGATCTTTTCCGGGTACCGTAACCAATTACTACAATTTCTTCCAGTGACTGAACGTCTTCCGTCATCGATATATCAATGGTAGACCGACCATTTACCGGTATTTCCTGCGAGAGAAATCCAATAGAAGAAAAGACCAGAATATCATCATCGTTAGGCACATTGATGCTGTACTGACCTTCTATATCAGTAACTGTTCCTTGATTGGTTCCTTTTACCAGTACGTTCACTCCCGGTAAACCAGAGTTATCTTCAGGAGAAGTGACCGTGCCCGATACCACAATAAAGGGTTGGTTACTAGCAAAGATTAAAGTGTTGGAGGAGAAAAAGAATAGCGTAGATAGCGTTATAAAAAGGGCAGACTTCCGTAGCCCACGGGATTTTGGTATTAATTCCGGTTTCATAAATTGAGTTGTTAAGGTTGAAGGTTTATTAGTTGGATGCAAAGCAGTAGGGCTACTATCGGAGCCTTTGCATCAGTTGATAGTCAACTACCTTCCTGGAAGGTGCTGTATATAGTATATAGTTCGTGAGATTTGCTATAGGCAGGCTTGGTTTGGTTAAAGTTTAGTATTAGGTATTGAGATATTGCGATGAGGAGAAAGAGGGGAATTTATCTTGCATTATTAAATACACTTTATGAAAATAGTAGGTCTTTTGAGCCAACTAAGAAGTTAAGGGAAAGGTAATAATCAAATATTAACTGAATATTAAATTATAAAAAATTAATAGAAACAACACCTACTTTACTAATTAAATTAAAAGTAAAAAGTATTTATTACGCTTTTATTAATAATTACAGAAACATTAATATAATGATAACACTCAGAGTTACATTATTATTTGTATTTGTCATGCAAGCTCCGGGCTTCGCCCAACGTATATCCCCCAAATGGTCAGATGTAAATTATGTAGGTGACACATTAGTGGGTCATTGTCTGGATATTTATTTACCCAAACCAAAAGCTAAATCTTATCCAGTAGCAGTTGTTATCTACGGCAGTGCTTGGTTTGCCAACAATCGGAAAATGCAAAGTTTTGAGCTATTCGGTTCATCGCTGGTAAAAGTGGGCTTTGCAGTAGTCGCGATTAACCACCGCTCGAGTCATGAAGCAACATTCCCCGCCCAAATTCATGATGCGAAGGCAGCAATACGCTTTCTTCGGGGAAATGCTGAGCGATATTCCTTGGATACTTCATTTATAGCTGTAGTCGGTAACTCTTCGGGTGGCCACCTTGCTGCACTCTTAGGTACATCCGGGGAAATTCAGTTGCATTCAGTTGGAGGAGTGACTATGCCAATAGAAGGGAGCCTTGGAAAATTTACTGGAATGAATAGCACCGTAGATGCCGTAGTAGATTGGTACGGCCCCACCAATTTTCAGGCGATGGATTCCTGTGGTAGTCAGATGAATCATGCTGCTGCTGACTCCCCGGAATCTACACTCATCGGTGGATCTATTCAGGAGAATGACGAACGGTGTGCTTTGGCTAACCCAATTACCTACGTAAATGCGAACAATCCACCTTTTCTAATTATCCACGGCGATGCCGATCCACTAGTTCCTCCCTGCCAGAGTGAAATGCTACACCAAGCTCTTCAACAGCAAGGAGCGACTAGCGACCTCATGATCGTAACGGGAGCTAAACACGGCCCTGGATTACATGAACCGAAATATTTTAAAAAAATGACTGATTTCTTACTGAACGTTATGAATGAAAAACGAGGTAAATATTAGCGTTCTGTCAACCTCGCATCTCTCTTATATCATCTACATTAGCCGTTTTATAAAAGCTGTAAACTTTCAGGATGATCGCCATGGCTACCGCTGCTTCCGCCGCTGCCACCACAATCACAAACAATGCGAACATCTGCCCCTGCAATAGCGAAGCATCGTGGCGACTGAACGCTACCAAATTAATATTGGCTGCGTTGAGAATCAGTTCAATACCCATAAGTACGACAATTGCGTTGCGCTTTGTAACGATAATCGCCAAGCCTACGCACAGCAAAAAAGCACTTAACAACAGGTAGTGTTCTAGAGGAATCATAGTCTTAGATGGTGAAGGGTTAAAGGTGCAAGGTTGAAGGCTATTATTTGTCTATGCCTGAAATAGGTTGACCTTTTTAGGTGGTTGAAGGAAAGAGATTATACGCTATTGTACCCTTTACCATTCACCCTTCTATCAGTTAAAATAACCAAATTTAAAGTTAAGGAAAAAAGACATACTACTTAAATCGCCATCGCTAATACCAGCAGTATCAGAACCACTTGCCAGACGATAGGTAAACCCGCCGTTCAGACGAAAGAAATCCGTAATATTTAGCTCTACTCCTACTCCTGGCTCCAGTACAAAAAAGTTACTTCCAGTATCTTCCAAGTCAGGCTCGCCTTCTATATCGTGCGAGATACCACCCCCACCGATCAGCAGATGAGCGGTTAGGTGAAGCATTTGATCACTACGGAGAGTATATTCGGTTAAAAACCCACCGTAGCCCATGTCATAGTGTCGTCCCACTCTTCCGTTTGCTGCAGCAGGAGGAACATCTAACTGGGTAATCATACCGTAGCCACCCCCACCAAACGTCCACTTCTTATTGATAAATACTCCGCCGTAGCCACCAAATAATAAGGCAAAATCGCCACCAATGGAACTGGTTCGAAGAGAAGGCCCACCGTAGCCACCAGCACTGGTAACTCGAAAGCCCTTCACCAGCGTTTCCTGCTGAGAATCACTATCTTGAGCAAAGGCAATAGTTGTGAAAAGAATAAATACTAATGAAAGAAAAAGCTTTTTCATGGTAGGTTAGATTAAAAAGTTACTATTGACGTATTATTTGTCTGTATACGAAGACTGGTAGTTACTCATCAGTCTCCGGCTCAAAAATACTATATTTAACCAACAGGAGGTTACTAAAGGTGATCAGTATCTTCATAAACTAGATTAATATTTAGGCGCAAGTCCAATGAGCGTAAGAGAATCTCAGC
>CAKZPJ010000176.1 GCA_937138955.1 uncultured Flammeovirgaceae bacterium
AAACACTCTACGGGCTGGGTTCTAATGATGCAGGTGGCTGTTTGGTAGCCTTATTGCACGCATTTTTGCATATGGATGAAGTGACTGATCGTGGATTCAACCTGATTTTTGCCGCTTCGGCCGAGGAGGAAATATCCGGAGAGAACGGAATTTCGGCACTACTTCCGGAGTTAGGAAAAATTGATGTGGGTGTTGTTGGAGAACCTACCCGAATGAAAATGGCTATTGCCGAAAAAGGATTATTAGTAGTAGACTGCACGGCAACGGGAATAACCGGTCACGCTGCGCGACATGAGGGGGTAAATGCAATCTACGAAGCCTTACAAGATATCCGTTGGATAAAAAACTTTCGCTTCACCGATAAATCTGATCTATTAGGTGAAACTACAGCAGCAGTAACTCAGATCAACGCTGGAATTCAGCATAATATCGTGCCTGATAAATGCACCTTTGTAATAGATGTTCGCACGAATGAATTATATACTAATGAGCAGGTGCTAGAAATTTTTGAACACAATCTGCTCTCTAATATTAAAGCCCGTTCGCTGCGATTGCAATCATCATCTTTACCGAAAGATCACCCTTTAGTACAAAGAGGTATTGAGTTAGGTTGGGAGTATTATGGCTCGCCCACACTTTCCGATCAAGCCCTGTGCAGAGAATTTCCTACCCTGAAGCTGGGGCCAGGTAGTTCTGGGCGTTCTCACACCGCTGACGAATACATTCGGGTATCGGAAATTGAAGAAGGTATTGAGAAATATATTCAGTTACTCAGTGAACTCAGGTTGGAAAAGAGTTAATTTACTTGCTTCAGCGTATTACCTATTTTGTGCTGGCACTGCTTGCTAGCCTACTACTACCATATTCTTTTATCCTAATCTATAATATCAAGCTGTGAAACTCTGGCAGAAAACCACCACCTCTATTGATAAGCGTATTGAGCAATTTACTATTGGGCAAGATGCTGAACTAGACTTAGTGTTAGCTCCTTACGATATACTAGGAACGCTGGCGCACATCACCATGCTAGAGGAAGTAGGGCTATTGAAAAAAAAGGAATTAAATAAGCTCCGTCCGGCACTGCAACAACTTTATCAAAAAGTTCAGTCCGAAGGCTTTACCATTGATGATGGGGTAGAGGATGTACACTCACAAATAGAGATGTTATTAACGCGCGAGTTAGGCGATATAGGTAAGAAAGTCCATAGTGGTCGCTCTCGTAACGATCAAGTGTTGGTAGACCTACGCTTATATTTTCGAGATGAATTACAACAAACGGTGCTAGGCATTCAGGATTTATTTGAACGATTACAAGAGTTAAGCGAGCAGCATCAGGATGTACTGCTACCTGGTTATACTCACACCCAAGTAGCTATGCCATCTTCCTTCGGATTATGGTTTGGAGCTTACGCCGAAAGTTTAGCGGATGATATGCTATTGCTTCAGGCAGCTTACCGAATGGTGAATCAAAACCCGCTGGGCTCCGCCGCTGGCTACGGTTCTTCTTTTCCGTTGAATCGCCAACTGACCACTGAGTTACTGGGGTTTGATACGCTGAACTATAATTCGGTATACGCTCAAATGGGACGAGGTAAAACTGAACGAACGGTAGCATTTGCTCTTTCTACGGTGGCGGCTACGGTAGGTAAAATGGCCGATGATATTTGCTGGTACGTAAGCCAGAATTTCCAGTTTATTCGCTTTCCCGATCAATTGACCACGGGTTCATCTATTATGCCTCATAAGAAAAACCCAGATGTGTTCGAGCTGATTCGGGCGAAGTGCAACCAACTGCTAGGCTTGCCTAACCAAATTGCCTTAGTGACCACCAACATGATTTCTGGCTACCATCGTGATTGGCAGGTACTGAAAGAAGGATTGTTTCCTGCCTTTGGTCAGCTTAAAGACTGTTTGGCAATTCTGGACTACGCGCTACAACATATTTCGGTGAATGAAGATATTATGGACGATGAACGCTACCGATATCTATTTACCGTAGAGCGAGTCAATGAAAAAGTACTAGATGGAAAAGCCTTTAGAGATGCCTATCAGGAAGTAGGTAGGGAGATTACAGACGGTACCTACCAACCACCCACCGAGATTAACCACACTCACGAAGGCAGTATTGGGAATTTGCAGAACGCCGCTATTGCTGAGAAATTTCAAAATGTGCTCCAGCAATTTGCGTTTGAACAACCCCAACAAGCAGTAAAAAAGCTGCTAAATAAGTAGTTAAAAATGATTTTATGGTAACTAAGTAATAAATTATAAAATTTGAGTATAATTACTTAATACCGATAAAGTCATTTTTTCTTTGTAACAATTGCAAAATTTATATTTTTGGAATTATATTTACGATCAATATAACCCTACAACCTACCCACTCATTTCTGAGATCTTCTAACGCTTATACTTTTGAACTTTTACAGGTTTTCATCTAACCCAATCCGGACCATAAATATTTATTATGGAAAGAGCTGCCAAAACAATTAAAAAGCACAGCCAGGAGATTATCGCGCGGTGGGAAGCTAAAGTTAATGAGGAAATCTCGGCTTCACATCAAGCGAACAATATTGTGTTGCGTGATCAAATGCCAGGTATCCTGGACAATATTTCTGAGGTGCTTCAACGGTATGCAGCGCTATCCGTTTACCAGAGTTCTGTGGAGTTTGAAGAAGTCGTTGAAAACAGTGAAGATCATGGTAGGCATCGAGCTTCTACGGAAGCCTATTCAATTGATCAAGTTATCCATGAGTACATAGTATTTCATCGCACCGTAACCGAGGTGCTTCGCGATAACCAAACGTACACTACCGAAATTAGCGATTTGATAAAGTATGTTATGGAAACAGCCATTTTAAAGTCCTCGGTTGCTTTTAATGTTTCTATTCAAGAAATGCAAGAGAAATTAGTGGGTACAATAGCGCATGATCTTCGTAGTCCGGTGGGTACTGCTTATGGATTACTAGAAATGATTAGGAAGGAACAAGATCCAGAGATGATTAATAAACTAAGCCAAATGGCTCAGCGCAGTTTACAGAAATCTCTAAAGCTATCGGAAGGACTGTTGGATGCAATATCCACCAGGGCGGGTGAAGGAATGATGCTGGAATTCTCTGAAAATGAACTAGTCCAGGAAGTAAGGTTGGTACACGAAGAGGCTACTCAAGTTTATTCCCAAGAAATAAAATTAGTCTGTACTGCTGAGGAGATAATAGGCGTGTTTGATAATACGGCTATTCGGAGAGTATTAGAAAATTTGCTGACTAACGCGATCAAGTACGGTGATATGAATCGCCCAATCACTATTCGCCTAGAAGATGAGAGTGGTCAGGTTCGGTTAAGTGTACATAACTACGGTAATCCTATTCCCCCCGAAAAACAACAGTACATATTTGAGTATTTAAAGCACAGTGAAGATGAAAGAGAAACCCCCGTACAAAGTTGGGGAATGGGGCTTACTTTGATAAAAGTTATTGCTGAAGCTCATAAAGGTCAGGTATTGCTATCAAGCAGTGAGGAAGAAGGAACTCAATTTACTGTTAAGTTCAGTAAACATAATGAACTCGGAAAAGTACGTACCAAAAATTTCAATAATTCCTCCAAGGATAAAACTATCAATCAGTACTCATAGTTAGCCTCTACATGAAATCATGGATGGGTTTAACGCTAAAAATTGCGGCAGCTTATAATATTTTATGGGGAGCGTGGGTGGTACTGTTTCCGCTACACTTTTTTGAATTAGTAGGCATGGAGCCGCCTCGGCACGAAATGATCTGGCAGGGAATGGGTATGGTGATCGGTGTGTACGGCCTGGGATACTGGTGGGCCAGCTTTGATCCGATTCGCCACTGGCCAATTGTGGCCGTAGGCTTTTTAGGCAAAATTTTTGGTCCGATCGGCTTTGTCTACAATTACTACCTAAACGAGGTTCCAGCCGCTTTTGCCTACACCCTTATTACCAATGATTTCATCTGGTGGATTCCATTCTTTCTAATTTTACAGACCGTTCATCAAGTTGGTTGGCCACTGACATCATCGGTGCCAAAATCAGCGAAAGTGTAATTATATAAACTGAACTACTAATTCTCAATAGCATCTATTAGCTTTAATAACACACCGTTTGACCAGCCGAAACCATCCTGAACGGGGTATTCACCGCCTCCGGCTTCTAAGCTCACATCCCGAACGTTATATTTTTCTACCAGCTTCCCGGTGTTTTGATAGACGCGCTGGTTATTATCAATCCAGCGTTGGCTGATTTCATTCGTTAGTTTGGTATAGCCGTAGTTGTTCAAACCTTGTACTGCCATCCACTGAAGTGGTGCCCAGCCATTAGGGGCATCCCACTGCTGACCGGTCGCTCTGAGTGTGGTACGAAGTCCCCCGGGCAGTAAAAACTCTTTCTCGAGGGTTTGTGTTACTCCGCGAGCTTCTCGGATGCGGGCAATCTTAAAAAACAAAGGATACGTAGCTGCTAACGTATATTCATCAGTCACTTTACCCGATACAAAATCATAGTCAAAATAAAAGCGTTTGGATGAACTCCAGCAGTATTTACGAATGGCCCGATGACGATCTTTCGCTAGTTTTTCAAATTTCTTCTGTAGGTCAGGCTGTTCATTTCTAGCGTAGGCTTCGGATAAGGTAATCTCTAAATGATACAGTAATGAATTCAAATCGACTGGTATCAGTTCAGTAGTGCGAATGGTGTTCAGGTTTTGGGCATCGCGAAACCAGCGGCTACTAAAATCCCAACCGGACTCGCAAGCCGCACGGATATTTCGGTACACTATTTCTTCTGAGACATCAGAAACTGAGGCAGCGACTGCTACATCTTCCTGGTAGGCCTCGGGGCGCGGTACCGGACGATCATCCCAGTAGCGGTTCAAAACAACTTTATCCAGTAAAACTACCCGTCGGTAATAGGATTTAGTTTTAGTTAAATCATCGGATCCGTCCATCCAAAAATCGTACTCTTTTTGAAGTTGAGGCAAGTAGTGAGCTAAAACATGATCCCCCCGAATATCAGCAAGAAGCCGAACCATTAGCGAAAAGTAAGGCGGCTGCGACCGGCTGGTATAGTATGCTCGGTTTCCGTTAGGAATAAAGCCCACTTCATCAATCAAATAGGCGAAATTGTCCACCATGTTTTCAATCAAATCAGCCCGCTGATCAATCGCCAAGCCTAACATCGTAAAGTAACTATCCCAGTAGTAAATTTCTCGGAAGCGTCCGCCGGGTACTACGTAAGGATTGGGCAAATTGATCAGTGACCCTTTAGTTTCGCTCATTGGTTCACGGGTGAGTACCGGCCAAAGCTCCTCAATATGTTCTTCAATAGAATTATCAGTATCGGTTTGGAAGCCGGATGCTGGATCAACCGGAAGCTCAAAGTATTTCTCTACGAATCTGTTGAGCCGAAAGCTAGGCTGGTCTTTTTGCTGAGCGTAAGCCTGATTAATTTCTTGGGTTGAGGCCTTCGGTATGCAATCGGGAAAGGTTTTAGAATCTTCA
>CAKZPJ010000177.1 GCA_937138955.1 uncultured Flammeovirgaceae bacterium
AGAGAAGGCGGGAATCGGTAGCAGTAGTTAACACATACGGAATACCATTAAGAATTACATCGGTGTTCACGGTACCCTCTCCCCCCGAAACGGTGGCTTCCAACGTTATGCTGCTTTCTTCAAACTGCCACTGGCCGTTACGATAGGCTACATTAGTCAGCGTATTTTCTTGCCACTGACTAGGGTGTACCTGCGCCCAACCATTGCTGTTATCTCTTAAGTATACAAATGAACTGTTGTTCCAATCGTCTACTTCTCCCGCCAAAGGGTTAGCGTATTTGCTTCGCCAAAAATATACGGTACTATCTTCAGTAACTGGCAAAGTGATTGACCACTGAGCTAATACTGTTGTTTCTAAAGTGGTTTGTTGTTTTACGGAGCTGCTAAACGTAGCCGAAGTATCTAGCTCAACCAAAATAGACCGGGGCGACCCCGACCGCAAAGTAGTTTGAAGATTGCCGGGCTGCACTTGTAAAATAATTTCTGGTATCGATACTACCCCAAAATTGGTAGGCGAGATATTAGCCGTTCCGCTAATGGGGACAAAGTAATCAATAGCCGCCCGGTTGTTGGCCTCGTTAAGCTCAGCTACTGAGTCGGGGCTATCAATAATAACCTCCAAGCGGTTGTTTCCGGCATTGGCGTTGCCTTCTTGGTTAGGTACGGTAAATTGTAATGTATCCTGATATAAAACCGGAGGGTACCATACCGGGCCGTAGGTTTCGGCCGTGCCATCGCTAAAAGTTCGCTGTAGAGATACAGCTAAGGAATCTGTTTGGGTTCGGCCAAAATTTCGGACGATACAGTTTACGGAGAATGAATCGGAAGCAGCAGTAATTGGTCCGTCTTGTAATTGGGCAACGAAAATATTGTTGGCATCAATCTCATAGTCGGTCTGGCTACGTCCGAACAAGGTAAGCGCCGGATCACCCTGATGTACCAGTTGCTGCACCTGAGAGGTATGCATTTCCCAGGCTAATTCGCCTACCTGCGCTATAAACCGCCTTTCGGCCTCTTTCTTTACTGATCCTACTGGCTGATCTACCCAAGCACTATCACCGAATGCCACTTCATAAAACCGATCAGAGTACTGCTTAAGCACACTAGAAATTCCAATGGAGCTATGGGCCATTACGTGCAGAGCCCCTCGGTTGGCAGTACGAATCCAGTCCTCTCCAAACGTAGTTGTCGTACTAAAAACGTTGCCAGCATTACAGCCATTGAGTAGAATAGCCGGATATTTTCCCTGGTTACGATAACCGAATTCGTCGTTCGATACGAACCCAATATCCATATCAGAGATAGTGGTAGATGAGTGACCAAAGAACGTGATAAGCGAAACGCCCTGATTCACTTCTTCGGCAATATTGATGAGTTCAGAAACACTATTTGTTTGCTTCTGCTGCGTAACTACTTCTCCGCCTAAGAAATGATTCTTGGCAATAGTTGCGAAATTATCTACGTAGCGGGCGTAGAGCATTAGCTCAAAGGAAGATACCCCTCCACTCAGATGTACCAGATTCTTCTTCCATAAAGCCTCTCGAGTGCTACTTTCTTGATAGTCTTCCGCCAATGTCCGGATTTCTTCTTCCTTCACTTTATCTAGATAATTGGCTACTTCTTGAGCCGTATTGGCATTCACCCTTCCGGTGGGTATGGCCACTCCGATACCATCGCTACCCGCTAACCCGGAAGTAAGTACAATATCTGACCCGGGCATACCCCCCGGGGGAATATAGTCCTGCACCTGAAAGGTAGCCGGATCACGACGATGGTGGTTGTAATTAACGGTAAGTCCTTTCCCTATCAATAATAAGTTTTCGGGGCTACCCACTGATAGCATGTAGTCCACAAAGCGACGAATTGCTAGAGGAGTAATTTCACCGTAGCTAAACAAATTGTACAGTTGATCGATATCAACCAAAAGTGGCTGATGACCAGTGCTGACTCGATAATCGCGATAAGCATCAATAGGATCACTGTAGGCGCCAACAGGCTGTCGAAGGGCAGAGTGACCTATCATCAAAAATTTAGCTGAAGCTTCCAGTGTAGGCATGGTAACTCGTTGAATGTCAGCTATCGGCTGTACTTCAGCCAGCAGTAGCTGCCGAGGTACATTAGTATTAGGAATGATTGCCGAAAGCGTATTTCCAGAGATATTGTAACCAATTATTTCAACATTGTCTGGTTCAGTAACGTCCCAAAGCTGAGCGTCGGCTGGAGAATTGGCCACCTCCAGATACGATTTAGCGGTCGTATTTGCTACTAAACTTAGTAATTGATTCTGAGTTTGAGCATCGGGTTGCTGGGCGTAGTTGAACTCTAACAGGGCTAAAGAAATGTTATCGGCTTTACCGTCTACTCCGTTCACGGTTAATCGAACCACTATCTGATCGCTACCTACGTCCGACCACGCTAGGGTTGTATCAATTTGATGACTATCGTAGTAGCTAAACTCAGCCGTGGCTAATGTCCGCAGCGATCCAGCACTGCTTCCTACCTGAATGGTAACGTTATGCGGCTGATTATTGCGTCCGGTAAGCACTAGTTGCAGATTGGGGTTTGATCCGCTACCAATAGGGTTGCTAACGGGAATAGTATAGTCAACGGACTCTCCTTGTCTAGTGCGCTTACCCGTCCAGCCTTCCCCGTAGTCAAAGGTGCTAAGCCGCGATGTGGCTCGACTGGCTGAACCAATAGGGTACAGTCTTCCTTGCGCGTATTCGTCGGCGAAAATTTGTCGCTCCGTTTGTAGGTGATAAGGCTCGGCAGGCAAACCGCCTACATTATTTTCTGAAAAGGACGTTACTCGTTTACCCACTCTGGCATCCAATCGCCAAGTGAGAAAGTACGCCGTAGTATCGGAATATAGGTTATAGTGAGGGTGCGGTTGAGCTGTGTTAGGCTCGTAAAGTTCGGCATCCAGGGTGCCATCGTTGCGTTTTCCGTAGAAGCGGATGTAATCCTCTGGGTTAAAGCGGGCATCCTGCTGACCTTGTACCTCAATAGCCTGCTCTACGCCTCGGAAGAAAAGTTGAATACGACGAGGGTCAACCGAAGCTACCGGAAACCCGGCCTGCTGAAGCGTGGTGTAATCAATCTGATAAATGCCATTTTCTCCAATCGGAATTTTGTAGTACTGTTGGTTATTAACAACCCACTCGTTGCCGAAGCGTTGCGCTTTCGTGCAGTGAACAATGAACAGTGTGCAGTGAACAGTGAATGCAATGAGCGTTATAGAGAATTTAGATTTACTCATTCTCCTGGGATTTTCCGAAGCCTAGTTTGAGGGAGAAAACGTGGGAATAGAGCGATTCGGACTGGTCGCCGATGTCAGTGAGGGCGTAATCAATCTGTAGCTTACCTAACACTACGCCCACGCCAAAGTCAGGCTGAAACGTTCGGTAGGTGCTACCGTCAAAGTCTTTTACCTGCTGTACGTTTCCGACCCCAGCTCGTAGAAAAACAATCGTCTCGTAGTCTAACTCCAAACCAACCGAAGGATCAATGGAGGTTAGGTCCGAACCAACTAGTACGTTGCGCTGCCCATCGAAAGTAAAGGTCGCATCAACTGTGGCCAGTACGCCTAAACGGTTTTGCCAGAATCGCTGCGATTTTCCAATTCCCAGTGTCGCCCTCGGTAGCGTAAGCTCCACTGAGTTATCAGGAATCTGATTACCGGTTTGAGTGTAAACATCAATCACCAACTCAGAATTGTGCGACCAGGCGTTGAACGTACCGGTAATGTCGTGCAGCATCAATCCAAACTGCCAGCCAATTAGTCGGTACTGCGCTCCGGCATCCAAACCAAAGCCCCAAGCATTGGCAAAGTTACCCACGTTGCGATGCACTACTTTAAAGTTTACCCCTACCTGCAAGCGAGGAATAGCACGCATTCGTCGGGCATAGGAAAACAGAAAAGCGTAATCAGCTGCGGAGAAAAAGCGAATGCGGTCGTAGTTAATTCGTCCGTTGGCATCGTACAAAAAGCGTGTATCAGGAATATCATCTACCGCAAAGCGAATCACTGAAATTCCCAAACTGCTCAACGTATCGATGCGGGTGACGAATCCACCGTAATCAAAATTAGCAATACCGGCAAAGTACTCGGCGTGCATCAGCGAGGCTTCGTAGGGACTTTCCAAGCTAGCCAAACCAGCCGGATTCCAATAGCCGGAGGTAACATCAGAAACTACAGCCGTTTGGGTACCCGCCATCCCTAGTCCTCTACCGCCAATACCGATGGCTAAAAACTCATTACTGTACTTAGGAGTACGAATTTGAGCTTGCCCGGAAAGTGCAAGAAGACTGAATAGAAAGCAACTCAGAACCTTGAGACGCATAGAATCAAATTAGCTAATTATCAGCAAGCTAACGTCTTCTATTCAAAAAATTCTCTGGCGGTTGAGTACGGTTACGTAAGTTTCCCTATGGCATAAAAATAACTTTTACCGGCAAAAACTACTAAGCTACTGATGAATTGTATTATGCCGAAAAAGGCTTGTTTTTTCCCAAGTAAATGGAGAGAGTTTATGGATACTAACGGTATTACTAATTATGTGCTTTTTACATTGATTTAACAGAAAGATACACATCACAATTGCAGGTGTTCGGCTTGTACGTGGTGGTCTTCTAAAAAAATTTGGGCTTTGGTATCAAAGTCTTCGGTGGATTCGGTGGTAAAGTATTTCCTGCTTCCGTATTTAGTACATCGGGTAGCCATTTCGGAGTGCTTAGTCAAATAGTTTACTAAGCTGCGAGCCACAATCTCTCCTTGAGAAATCAGACGAACGTGAGGCGGTAAAAACTTAGTGATCTGATGAGACAAAAGTGGATAGTGGGTACATGCCAGTAAAATAGTATCAATGCTAGGTGACTGTTCTAATAAGTGGTTTACGTGCTGATGAATAAAATATTCAGCTCCGAGAGTATTATGCTCATTATTTTCTACTAATGGCACCCACATGGGACAGGCTTCTTGGTATATTTTTACTTCAGGAAA
>CAKZPJ010000178.1 GCA_937138955.1 uncultured Flammeovirgaceae bacterium
TCCTACTTCTATTAATTCGCCGATTAGCTACCATAGTAGTAAAAATCTGAAGAGAACTTCAAATTTTCAGTGTCGACTCAGTACATTTGATGTATCTCTCTACTGTAGTATTTTTTGCTGATTGTTATGAAAGTACTTTTCTTCGTCTTCGCACTGCTGGTAAGCCATATTTCATTATTTGCCCAGGTTTTACGTGATATAGACCCAATGGTCACGGATCGACCTGGAGCAGGTACGGATGCTCCGGCAGTAGTAGAACCTAGTCACGTGCAGATTGAGTTAGGCTTTTTGTACCAAGACGATCCTCGCTCGAATCAGCAACTTCTCTTATATCCGAATACATTGGTCCGTATTGGGCTAACTAAACGACTTGAATTGAGGGCTAGTGCCGATCTGTTTCAGGAAGGTATTGGTGCACCAACGTTTGTTTCTCCGATTGTCTTAGGTACGAAGATTGGAATCACTGAAAACAGAGGGATTATTCCTCAATCAGCTTTAATTGTTAATGTGACACTTCCTCGGGAAGGCCCGTCTGAAGTACGTAATCCAATCGCTACTCCGGAACTACGGTTACTGATGACTCATTCTTTAACCAGTAGTATGTCACTTACCACAAATCTGGGCATCGGCTGGGGAGCAGATTTCGGAATAATTCAATACCCTGACCACTCTTATGCCGCTTCTTTGGATATTGGAATAAATGATTATCTGGCGGCATTCGGAGAGTTTTATGGCTTCTGGTCTCAGTTAGATCATTCTCATCTTTTTAATTTGGGTGGAACAGTGCTACTACTACCAGACCTGCAATTAGATGTGTCAGGCGGGGTTGGGATTAGTGAAAACGCTCCCAATTATTTTGTGAGTAGCGGGGTTTCGGTACGCTTTTGACAATGGACAATTAATAGTGGATAAATGACAGTGAATAATAACTGATGACTAATTTTCAAAATCAAAAAATCACTCGAATACTAACAATTTAGCCACTTAGCAATTGATCCATCGAGCCATTGAATAAACAACATTAACTCCGAATGGCTACTACCGGATTTAACCGAGAGGCAGTAATGGCCGGAATGATTCCTGAGATTATACCAATAGTGCTAGATACTATCAGGCCAATTAGAATATTAGGTAGCGTAAGCTGAAGTTCAAGCGACCCTATGGAAATAAATGTAGCCAGATAGACCAGAATCATTCCCACAGTTCCCCCAATTAAGCTTAGAAAAGTGGCCTCAAACAGAAACTGAAGTAGAATAAAGTAATTCTTGGCGCCCAGCGATTTTTGAATACCAATAATATTGGTGCGTTCTTTCACTGATACGAACATGATATTGGCTATACCGAAGCCACCAACTAGAATAGAGAAACTGCCGATAATGCCTCCCGCAATACTAATAACATTAAAAATATTATTGACCACTTCAGCAAAAGCCTCCGGGCGATTAATGGCAAAATTATCATCTTGACGCGGCCGTAATCCTCGGCGCCCCCGCATCAGACCGATTACTTCAAATTCTAGTTCTTTCAAACCTTCATCGTCCTCGAAACCCTTTAGACCAAGCGTAGAGCCAATCCCTCGGCGGCTCCGACTGGCGTACAGCTTCAAAAAGCTCTGATAAGGAATATAGCTAGTATAATCCGCACTAGGAGCATCTATAATATTTCCACCCTGCTCGGTGAGCACTCCTACTACCACAAATTTCAAACCCTTAACCTCTACCACTTTGCCCAGCGGGCTGCTCATCGGAAACAGTGACTTTGCGATTTCCGAACCAATAATGATTACATTTTGAGCAAATTCAGTTTCACGAACCGAAAAATATCGACCTTGGTTGATATCAACTTCAAAAACTTGATTGTACTGATAGGAAGCTCCAATTAAATTAACTCCACCAATATTACTGTTCCGGTGCTCTACGGTAAGGTTACTACGGTCGGCAAAAATACACATAGCCGAAGCTTGATTAACGTTAGCTTGTAAAAACTCAAATTCATTAAGTGTTGGTTGAGGCCGATTTACGTATTTCCACCAAGGGTAATTATCCTGAAACAGCCAGGGCCACTTTTCCACACGAATTACTTGATCGCCCAAAAAGTCTAAACTATCACGGATATTACGCTCCAGCGAATCAATAAGGGTAAAAACCGCAATAATGGCGAATATACCAATGGTTACTCCTAACAGCGATAGCGTAGTACGAAGCGGATTGGAACGAAGTGCGTCCCAAGCAGAGAGGAGGCTTTCGTAAATTAAGCGAGGAACCAGCAGGCGAGAAGCTTTCATATTGCGATGTTACAAAACTATAATCTTAAAAAAATGGAACTCAATACTTTTTACCAAACGTTCCATTCCATTAGAGACAAATATCTATCTTTGTCCCCGGCTAACAAATTCAACCACGTATCACTGTAACTACCAGAACTGTCCATGAAGCTATCGGAATTTAAGTACAAATTTGACGAAAAAGATCGCGAAAAGCTGATTGCTCTGCATCCAGCTGAAAATCGCGATGAGTCCCGCCTAATGGTAATTC
The DNA here is from genome assembly GCA_937138955.1 of uncultured Flammeovirgaceae bacterium. Classification (GTDB taxonomy): domain Bacteria; phylum Bacteroidota; class Bacteroidia; order Cytophagales; family Cyclobacteriaceae; genus Tunicatimonas. The sequence goes on from CAKZPJ010000178.1 coordinate 2,535, forward strand.
ACCGTGATACGGGAGACATTGAACACAAAGTCTTTAAAGACATCGTTGATTATTTTGACGAAGGTGATGTCTTCGTAGTGAACAATACGAAAGTATTTCCTGCTCGGTTGTACGGAAACAAAGAAAAAACTGGAGCAGAAATAGAGGTGTTTTTGCTTCGGGAGTTAAATCCTGATATGAACCTTTGGGATGTGCTCGTTGATCCGGCCCGTAAAATTCGGGTAGGCAACAAGCTTTACTTTGGCGAAGGCGAATTAGTAGCAGAAGTAATCGACAACACAACTTCCCGAGGGCGTACTATTCGCTTTTTATACGAGGGTGAGCGAGATACCTTCTACGAAATGATTAATACGCTTGGTGAAACCCCTCTTCCCGACCATTTTAAAGAACGGCGAAAAGTAGAGGCTAAAGACCGAGAGCGCTTTCAGACCATTTATGCTGAACACGTTGGGGCAGTAGCTGCTCCTACTGCAGGCTTGCACTTTACCAAACAGTTGCTCAAGCGGTTGGAAATTAAGGGAATTGATGTTGATCCTATCACCCTCCACATTGGTTTAGGAACCTTCCGCGATGTAGAAGTGGAAGATTTGACTAAACATAAAATGGATTCGGAAAACTATCGCATTACTGAACCCACAGCTGTGTCAGTTAACCGAGCTTTAGACGAAAAAAGACGAGTTTGCTCTATTGGTACAACGTCTATGCGAGCCTTAGAATCTTCCGTATCTGCTAGTGGCCGTTTGAAGGCGAACGAGGGATGGACCGACAAATTTATTTTTCCTCCCTATGAGTATAAAATTTGTAACGCACTAGTGACTAATTTCCACTTGCCCCAATCAACGTTGCTGATGATGGCCGCTGCTTTTGGGGGGTATGAGTTAGTGATGAAGGCTTATGAAATTGCGGTGAAAGAAAAATACCGCTTTTTCACCTATGGGGATGCTATGCTAATTATCTAATGCCATTGGCAGTAGATCAAGCAGCTGTGATTGTGGCGGGGGGGCAAGGCTCCCGAATGCAATCAGATGTTCCCAAACAGTTTCTTATACTTGCCGGAAAACCACTGCTACTCCATACCTTAGAAGCATTCTATCGGTACAATGCATCTTTACCAATTTGGTTGGTATTACCTGAAACTGAACACGCTCGCTGGGCTAATTTGTGCCAAAAGTACCAGTGTGTAGTACCACATCAGGTAGTAGGTGGGGGAGCGTGCCGTCCACAGTCGGTAAAAAATGGGGTTACTCGCGTACAGTCTGAAAATAGCTTAGTCGCAATTCATGATGGTGTCCGTCCGTTAGTAACAACTCAGATTATTAAAAAATCTTTTGAGGTAGCCGAAAAAGAAGGCTCCGCTATTGCAAGCGTGCCTTTAAAAGATTCACTTCGCAAGAAAAGTGGTGAAGGGTCAATTGCGCAGAACCGGGTTGATTTTCGGCTAATGCAAACTCCCCAAACATTTCGTTTGACCTGGTTATTAGAAGCCTATGAAAAGCTAAGTTCTATTGATGAGTTCAGCGATGAAGCTAGTATGGTAGAAGCTGTCGGACGACGAGTGACGCTTTTTGACGGAGATTATCAGAACATAAAGGTAACTACTCCGGAAGATTTGCTGGTAGCGGAAGCCTTTCTGTCTTAGAAGGCTTCCTAATAGGAGTGTTGGGTCGTTAGTATTCGTCTTCGTTAAAAAAGAAGTCTTCTTTAGTGGGATAATCGGGCCATATTTCTTCAATATTCTCGTAGGGTTGCCCATCATCTTCTAACTCTTGCAAGTTTTCAACAACTTCTAATGGCGCACCGGAGCGAATGGAGAAATCGATAAGCTCATCTTTGGTAGCCGGCCAAGGGGCATCTTCTAAATAAGAGGCAAGTTCTAATGTCCAATACATACTTATCAAATTTTCTGTTTGACGTTGAATTCAGGAATGATGAATAATAAAATGTTATAGTTAATTCAAAAGAAAATTGTCAATTTTCTTACCAAAGAGAGCTTCAAAATGGTAATAAACTTCTAATTCAATTACGTGGGAAAGATATTCCTCAAAAAAAAAGTTTCATTAGGCTTCACAATTTCTTATAAGTACTTATCTAAATCATTCTGTAACTCTTCTAAAAGCTCCTTTTTCACCTGTAGTTTTCTCATTTGCGACCGAAGGCGCCCGGCCGCTCTACGGTCATCTTCTGAGAAGCTACGAGTATCTCGGCTATTGAGTAAATGTTGGTTTTCCGTTTTAGATCGGTCTAGCTCTTCCTCATCGCGAGAAATAAGATCACTGAGCAACGGAATTTTCTGCTGAAGTTTTTCGGCAGCATTGAGGTACGAATGATCGGGGTTACGGTTAGCCACGAGCTTCTCAAGGAAGTTGATTTCTAATGCTTTCTCGCAGGCGTAATTAAAAGTTTCGGTAAGCTCAATAGAACGTTCGCGAGAAATTCGTCCCGACTGTTTCCATTCCATCCGAAGTTGTTTTACTTCTTCGAACATATTATCCTTCTCTTTACCAATTAAGTCTTTGGCTTTGGAGATTAAACCCTTCTTTCGCGACATAGCCTCATCCGGACTCATGTAGCTAGACTGCCCACCGTACCGATTATTCCCCGATCGGTCCCGATCGTAGCCACCTCGGTTCCGATCATAACCACCTTGCCGACCGCCGTATCCACCACCTGAGCGGTCGCGATCGTAGCCACCCCGATTTCGGTCATAACCGCCTTGCCGGTCGCCATACCCGCCACCACCTGAGCGGTCGTATCCCCGCGATTGATAATCTCCGTAGCTGTCACTGCGAAAGATTTTATTAGTCAGCGACTTATGATTTCTAAATAACTTGGAATACTGAAAACCAGGAATTTTTCCAACTTCTCGCCAGGCAGCCTGTAATTCTTTAGCTCGCTCTCTAGCTTCTTGCTTATCGGGGGCTCTTAATAAATGATACAAGTCATTATTGATCTCTCGGTAGCGCCTCATTCGGTCGTACATCATTTGTTTACGCTCCTCAAAAAACTGCTTTCGCCGCTGGAAGAAATTGTCCAAAATCTCATTAAACCGATCCTCGATCTCTTCTTGATACTCTTCATCTACTGCTCCAGTCTTGATCCATTTTCCTTTTACTTCTTTTAGCTGATCAGTGGCTTCTTGCCAGTCGGAACTAAACTCGAAGGGTTCAGCTTCGGCAATTAGAGCCCGTTTAATTTCCAGATTTTTAATTCGGTTTTGAGTGATAATTTCTCGGAGCTTTTCTTCTATGGTATCGAGCCGAGTGTACAATTGAGTATATTCACCCAATGCATCAAACTTGGCTAAACTTTCTCGCATGTGAATCAGCTTCATTAGGTAGGAGCCTTTATTTTCTGACTCCTCGACAGATTGTTCTAGCTGGGATACTTTATTTTCAGCCATGGTAAAACGATCTTCAAAATACTTAATCGTTGATGCCTCGCTTTCGCGTACTTCGCCAATTTCGCGCGCAGGGTATTCAAGAAAGGCGTTTCGGTAAATTTTACCGTCTTGAATGAATCCGAATGGTGTGGTTGCCTGATCCAATGTTCTAAGGGTTTAAAGTTGATAATGCCGGATAGTTAGATAAACCGGAATTTGATGAATAGTTATTGAAATTTGTGGTTTTAATTTACTATTGTTCGCAATGATTACGATTTTTCAGAAATTACGCAAAAATATCATTTAATTACCGATTATCTGAAAATAGCTAAGGGCTATTATTATCTAAACGAAGAAATTTCAGATTGTTAAACTATGAGTGACGAAAAAATCATTTTTTCCATGGCCGGGGTCACTAAAACGTATCCCCCACAAAAACAAGTCCTAAAAAACATCTACCTATCTTTTTTTTACGGGGCTAAGATCGGAGTGTTGGGTTTGAACGGATCGGGTAAATCCTCTTTGCTACGAATTATTGCTGGAGTGGATCAGGAGTACCAGGGCGAAGTAGTGTTTTCGCCCGGATATTCAGTAGGAATGCTAGAGCAAGAACCTGCGCTTGATCCTGAGAAAACAGTAAAGCAAGTAGTGGAGGAAGGAGTAGCTGAAACGGTTAGTTTGCTAAAGGAGTTTGAAGTCATTAACGAAAAGTTTGCTGATCCTGCAGTACTGGAAGACCCGGATGCTATGCAGAAACTAATTGATCAACAGGCGGTAGTGCAGGAAAAACTTGATCACGCAAATGCGTGGGAGCTAGATAATAAACTAAACCAGGCAATGGATGCGCTACGGACACCTCCAGAAGATGCGATTGTAAGAAATCTTTCGGGAGGTGAAAAACGGCGGGTAGCTCTGTGTCGTCTGTTACTTCAGCAACCCGACGTATTGTTGCTCGATGAGCCGACCAACCATTTAGATGCGGAATCAGTGCATTGGCTGGAGCAGCATCTGCGACAATACAGTGGTACGGTGATTGCTGTCACCCATGATCGTTATTTTTTAGATAATGTGGCAGGTTGGATTTTAGAGTTAGATCGAGGAGAGGGCATTCCCTGGAAAGGTAATTATTCTTCTTGGTTGGAACAGAAGCAAAAGCGACTAGCTGAAGAAGAAAAATCGGCTTCTAAACGGCAAAAAACTTTGGAGCGCGAGTTAGAGTGGATTCGGATGACCCCTAAGGGGCGGCACGCGAAAGCCAAAGCGCGACTGAATGCCTACGATAAACTGCTGAGTGAAGAAGGGCAGGAGAAAGAGCAACGACTGGAGCTATATATTCCGTCGGGCCCTCGTCTGGGAAGTAGAGTGATTGAGGCTGAGGGGTTAGCGAAGGCCTACGGTGATAAAGTACTGTTCGAAAATCTCACTTTCTCATTACCTCCCGCAGGTATTGTGGGGATAATTGGTCCTAATGGTGCTGGAAAAACGAGTCTATTCAAATTAATTACGCAACAGGCCGAACCCGATCAAGGGGAAATTGAAGTAGGTTCATCGGTGAAATTAGCTTACGTTGATCAAGAACACGATCAACTAGAAGCAGATAAAACCGTTTGGCAGGTAATCTCGGAAGGAAACGAACTGATTGACTTGGGGGGGAAACAAATGAACTCCCGAGCCTACGTTAGCCGGTTTAATTTTAGTGGCAGCGATCAAGAAAAGAAAGTCGGAAATTTATCAGGGGGAGAGCGTAATCGAGTTCACCTGGCAATGACGTTAAAAGAAGGTGCAAACCTGCTTCTGCTCGATGAGCCAACTAATGATCTGGATGTGAACACATTGCGAGCATTAGAAGAAGGGCTTGATAATTTTGCTGGATGCGCCGTTATCATTTCACACGACCGATGGTTTCTCGATCGAATCGCTACGCATATTTTGGCATTTGAAGGAGATTCTAAAGCGTATTGGTTTGAGGGGAATTATTCAGACTACGAAGAAAATCGTCGTCAGCGTTTAGGGGATGCTCAACCTCAGCGTATTCGCTACAAAAATATTATCGGGTAGTGTTTATGTGTTCGGGTGTTATAGTACTATGGTTCGCAGTGCTTAGTTTGTGTCGCCGTATAAGACTCAAAACTTAGAAGCTGTTTGAGTTGTTACTTCGTGCTACAAACACGCCTTTTGGGCTACCACGTCGTTACTTTTTCAATCTAT
>CAKZPJ010000179.1 GCA_937138955.1 uncultured Flammeovirgaceae bacterium
GGTGCTGTATACTGGAATAGTCAGATTTGCGAAAATTTGCTCTTCTAACAAATTGCTCACCGGGGCACCGCCAATAATAATCGCTTTCATACGATTCAGTTGTTTAGATGTCTCCTCTTCCAGCAGCGTTTGCATTTGCAGAGGTACAAAGGCCGCGAACGTTGGCATAAAAGGTAAGTACGGCAAAGGATTGGACGTAGGCCGTGTAATAACCAAATCCATGTTTCCCAATAGACTCCGCACCACCATCATTTTACCGCCAATGTACTCCGCTGATAAGCACAGTAAAGAAGAATCATGTTGATTCAAACCTAATGCTTCAATGGTCATTTGAGCGCTGGCAGTCATTTGTTCCCGATGAACGCTGATTGTTTTAGGTGAACCGGTAGAACCTGACGTAAGCTGCTCAAACTGTGAATTACCCCGTAACCACTGCCAAGCGAATTTCAACGCATCAACTAACTTATCGTCAACTTCATTGATGTAGGGAATATTTTCAGCATGATTTATTTTAGAAAGTTCTTCAGCGGTAATCTGATGCTGATTTTCTAGATAAATAACACTCATCAGAATTGCGTTATCCAGTACATTAGCATAATAAATAGCAGCAAACTAGCTACCAAATAGGTTTGTATGCGCCCGGTTTGTACTGAACGAACTAAATTGCCCAGTCTTTGAATTCCTGAAGCACTAGCCTGAACCAAACCATCTACCAGCGCTCGATCTAACCAAGCAATAATGTGGGCAACTATTACTCCTGTCGTAGCAAAAATATGAAGCAATCCATCAATAACCCGACGATCTATCCAATGCCCGACCTGTCCCACTAGCAGTGTCGGGCGGATAAGTACTTTTTGATAAAGTCGGTCTAAGTACCAACTTTGAGCTAAGAAACCTACTAACCAGTTTCTGGAATCAGGCTGCTGATGGTACAATTGATGCCAGGCTCGTTGCGGACGGTATAAACCATAAGCTATCAACAGCCCTATTAAACTAACTCCTAAGGCTACTAATGTTGTTATCTGATGCCAATTGGGATAGTTAGCTGCTATCTGCAGATAATCCAGGGTATCACCCGGTACTGCGGGTAGTTTGGCAACTATGTTTTGGATCAGCCAGCTTTCATCAGCTAAGAATGGGTTGGTCGAATAAACGATTCCTAGCGAAAGTATCGCTAAGAAGATAAGTGGCACCCGCATGACCCATGAAGCTTGCCATTTTATCGATATTGTCGAATGCCCTTTGGCACGTAGCTTACCGAAGAATACTAATAAAATTTGCCGCCCCATATACAATGCTGTGAGCAATGTCGTAGCAAAAGCAAGTGTTGGCAAAATCCAGTGCCAACTAACCTTGTTTGGGCTTTGGTAAGCCGCCCAGGTTAATGCCCCGTTTAGTAGAGCATCCTTCGATAGAAACCCTGAAAAGAAAGGAATGCCTACCAAAGCTGCCGCGGTTATAATGTACACTGTAAAAACAACGGGCATACGAGTACGAAGACCACCCATCCAACGCATATCCTGAGCGTTAAAATGGGCGGCCTGCGAAGTCTTTTCTTGGAGGTGAGTCATGCTGTGAATAATGGCTCCGGTCGATAGAAACAATCCGGCTTTAAAACTAGCATGAGTAACCAAATGAAAAAATGCAGCCTGATAAGCTCCGGTTCCAACTCCCAACATCATGTAACCTAACTGAGATACCGTGGAGTAAGCCAACACTTTCTTAATGTCGTGCTGCATCAGTGCTGAAATAGCGGCAATGAGCGCGGTGCTACCGCCAATAATTGCAATCGTAGTTAACGTAGTTGTATCCAGCAAAACAAATACTCGCAACAGAAGATAAACTCCGGCAGCTACCATGGTAGCGGCGTGTAGTAGTGCTGAAACCGGAGTGGGGCCTTCCATGGCATCGGGCAGCCAGGTGAACAGGGGAAATTGCGCTGACTTTCCGATAGCACCCAACATCAAGCCTAGCCCCGCTACGGTGAGCCAGCCGACGGGAGCGGCATTCTCAATTAATAAGTTATTTACCCGAAAATAACTGAGCCAGACTCCTTCATCCGTAAAAACTGATTGCTGCATCAGTTGCTCCAGAATCTGTAAGTCTAGTGTTCCAAACTGTGACCACAGTACCAGCAAACTTATAATAAATCCCACATCGCCCACCCGATTCATCAGAAAGGCTTTGGTACTTGCTTGAATAGCCGCCGGGCGACGGTGCCAAAAACCGATAAGTGCGTAAGAAGATACTCCTACTAATTCCCAGAAGAAAAAGATTAGTAACAGATTATCCATTACCACAATGCCTAGCATGGAGAAAGTAAACAAACCTAGTAGAGCAAAGTAGCGAGCGTATTTATCGTCGTGCTCCATGTAGCGAATGGAGAATACGTGGACAAGCCAGGAAATCAGCGTGACGACGACCAGCATCAGGGCAGCTACTCGGTTAACATGAATACCTACCGTAAACGGATAAGAGAAAGCTGCTACCGGAATCTCAAACCAAACAGTGCGACTGTGCAGCGGCTCCCCCCACCAAACCAATTGGAAGATGAAACCCACCGCCAGCATTGATCCTAGCATAAAGCCTGAAGCAACCCAACCCAGCAATTCGCCCTTTTTTCCTGACAAAAAAATAAGCCAGATAAAATTGAGCAAAGGAATAGCCAGCACCAACAGAGCTAGTAAAGTGCCGTTGCTTAGCGGTATTGGTTGGTATAAAGCGGTGTAATCCAAAGGTGGTTGGTTTGCTAACACCAAAACTACGGGCGTAAAACCAAAAAAAAAACCCTAAACGCAATTGCTTCTAGGGTTTCTAAATCAGTAGGTAGACTGATATGAAGAAATATATTCTTTAGGTTAGCTCATTAAAGGCTTCGGCAAAGTATTCCATATCTTGCATAGTGCCAATACTTACCCGGCACCACTCCTTATCATCAAAGCTCCACGACCGTACACTTACGCCTCGTTTCAGCATGTCTTGCCGAAATTGTTCACTATTAGTCCGCAGCGGAAACAATACGAAATTCGTAGTAGAAGGAATATGCTCGTAACCCGCATCGGCAAGTGTTTTCAATAGAAAATCTCTTGATTTTTGGTTCATTTCCCGGGCGTAGGTGTGATATTCAGTATCCTGAAAAGAAGCAATAGCCGCCGCTGCCGACGGGCTGGAAATGTTTCCGGCACTGTTGCTGTACAAACTCATTTCGGCAATTACCTCGGGTTGAGCTAAGGTGTAGCCAATGCGCAATCCAGCAAAAGCGTGCAGTTTAGAAAAAGTGCGAGCGATGATTACGTTGTACCCATCAGCCACCAAATCAGCCATAGAGTATTTTTTTGGATCGGGGGTATAATCAATGTACGCTTCGTCAACAAACACTGGTTTCTTCTTAGATACCTCCTTGCAAAAAGCCCGTAGTTCATCGGGGTCGCAAACTGTAGCAGTTGGGTTATTCGGATTGCAGATATACACCAGACTGTGGTCGTTGGACACTGAATCCGCTAATTGATCGAGATCGTGTACATAATCTTTCGTCAAAGGCACCGTATCCCATTCCGCTCCCAGTGCTTGAGATCGGCGAATGAGCGACATATAGGTCGGATCAGCTGATAAGATTTTTCCTCCTTTTTGCCCGTAAGCCAGTGAAGCTGCTAATAGCAATTCGGTAGAACCCGCTCCTAGCATTACCTGGGTAGGTCGTTTTCCCCAGCGGGTTTCTTCCACCTCGGTTAGCTCAAAGTGCTCTGCCAGTAGTTCAGCAAACATCGTTTTACTCTCTCGTCCGTAGCGGAAGCTGGTATCAATCTCACCCATCAAAGCTTCTTTGGCTTTCTTGCTAGGCCCAAACGGATTTTCATTGGATGAAATACGAGCCTTTAACTTAGGCATCTTCGCTAACAAAGCAGCTTCATCATCATAAGGAGCATACAAGCGGGCAGCTACTTGGTTGGAGGCCTGAGCGAAGTTAGTCGGTAAAGTGCTACTTAACCCTAACCCTCCAGCAAAGAGAGCACTAGATTTTAACCAACTTCGGCGGTTCATTGCGGTTTGCATAGTAATAGTGATTAGATTTCCTTAAAGAAGAATCATCGATACAATCGTAAAGGTATGATAGTTTTAGTATGCAAAACAAGTTTATTTCAAAATAAAATTTTGAATTCTATACGAAACACCTATAGTTTATTATCAGTAAGGTCTAATTTGAGATAGATTACCCCAGGCGGAGAGTTGCCGTGATAAGATGAGATTTCCTGGAAACCCAAAGCATAATACAGTTTTCTCGCCGACTTCATCTGTTCTAGCGTATCTAGCACCATTTCGGTGTAGTCCAATTCTTTGGCTTTCTGAATAATTTGTATCGCTAGGGCTTTTCCAATTCCTTTTCCCTGAAAATCAGCTGGAACATAGAGCCGCTTCATTTCACCCACCAATTCACTAAATTGTCGTACTCCCACGCAGCCGGCAACTGTATTTCCCACCCAGGCCAATAATAGTTTTCCTCTTTGTCCGCCGTACATCTGCGGGAGAGAAGCCAACTCTTGCTCAAAATTCTGATAGCATAAATCCACCTTCAACCAATCGGCATATTCGCGAAACAGACGAGCAGCTTGCCGAAAATCGTCTTCGGTTTGGGCAACTCGTATTTCGTAGTCAGCGTATAATTCTGGCATAGTTCAAGTCTTTATTATCACCAAAAGTAGCGCAACTTAAGGGATAGTTCAATGCATTTCGTAAGCTTGTAATCAACTATGTGTGGTATCCACCTTATCATTGCCAAAAAAAATACTTTTCATGACATTCGAACCGCCCTGCACCGAATGATGGAAGTCGGTGCCTATCGGGGACCAGATGCTTCCCAGACTTTACACTGGGCGGGCCGCCAGCAACAGGTATTTCTAGGCAGCCAGCGACTAAAGATTACTGATTTGGACGACCGAGCCAATCAGCCGATAGTTTCAGCCGATGAACGCTACGCTTTATTGTACAATGGCGCACTGTACAACTATCCTGAACTTCGAAATCAACTCTTGAACCGAGGAGAAACGTTTGCTACCCAGTCTGATACGGAAGTAGTGCTTAAAATACTAATTTGGCAGGGTGAGGCGGCTTTTACTCAATTAGAAGGAATGTTTGCGCTGGCTTTCTACGACCGACAGGAAGAAAAGCTACTACTCGCTCGCGATCCGTTCGGTATTAAGCCTTTGTATTATGCCGAGAATGAACAGTTCTTCATAGTTTCTTCTTCCTCCCGAAGCATCGTCGCTTCCAGTCTAATATCCACTCAGTTGGATGTCGCGCAAATTGACCATTATTTTTGCTTTCGCTACCCGAAAAAAGGCCACACATTATACCAAGGAATTCACGCTTTACCAGAAGGTACCTGTCTAACTCATACTCCCCTGTCAACCAGTCAACATCATACTTTTACTACGACTTATGAAGAAGTAAATGATATAATACCTGACGAAGCAGAAGTACAGAAAAGTGTAGAAGATTTACTAAAGGATGCGGTACTGCGCCACTTAGCAGCCGATGTACCTAGCGGATTATTTTTAAGTGGGGGAGTAGATTCAACGCTGCTGCTAGCACTGATGAAGGAAGTGGGAGTCCCGCCGATTCCTACGTTCTCCATCGTAAATGATGCTCAGGAAAGAAACTTTGGTACGGAAGATTATCGCTACGCTCAGCAAGCAGCGCAGCAGTTTGGTAGTTACCACCGAGAGGTACCTCTTACCTTATCGTTGTTTGAGGAAAATTTTGAGACATTTGTTCAGCAATCTGATCAGCCCATTGGAGACAGCGGAGCTATGATGACGTACTTACTCTCCCAGGAAGCTCAACAGCACGTAAAAGTAGTGCTTTCCGGAGCGGGAGCCGATGAGTTGTTTGGGGGTTACAACCGTCACCAGGCGTATTACTGCTATCTAAGGTATTATTCGCTATTTAAGTGGTTAACTAAACCAAGCAAAAATATAGCGGCGGCATTGCCTACGGGCTTCAACCACCCGCTACGTAAATCATTTCGTCTATTAAAGAAATTTACTCAGTCACTGTCGGACGATCCCCGAACTACTTTTCTACAGTTTGTGACTTTATCTGAATTGAAAGATTGCTCTTCCGCAACACGAAAAGGGAAATCTTTCTCTGAAAAGGACTTTGTGAAAAACCACTTATCTTTTGCCCTTCAGCACGATCAGCAAAATTACCTGATAGAAGATGTGCTTCAGATGAGCGATACCAGCAGTATGGCACATAGTTTGGAATTACGAGTACCCTACTTAGATGCGCCCCTGGTTCGCTACGTTCAATCACTCCCAGCAGTGTTTCGACTTAAGCGTGGGCGAAAGTGGATTCTACGCAATTTATTAGACCAGTATGGTGGACAGCCATTCACTCGCCGGACGAAAGAAGGATTCGGACTTCCGTTTGGTCATTGGTTGAAAGAAGATAAATCAACAGTTATTCGCCGGTATTTGGAAGATGACTATTTACCCGTCTACGAATTTATTTCTTCTGACCAAGTAAGCCAGTTGCTTACATTGCACCGAAAAGGACAGCAAGATTATAGTGCAGAGTTGTGGACCGTAATGCTTTTATCGGCCTGGTTGAGTAACCAAGATTTTTAGAAAAATTTCTTGAAAGGTTTATTCAACAAAGAAGATTATCCTCCGTTAATTAAATGCTTATGTAGTGCAGCGATAAAAACTTACCTGTTTGATGTAGCAACAGCAAAGCTTCATTAGGCAACTAATAGAAATCCTTGTATTTTACATTTTTATTTTTTCCTTCCAGTACATGCATATTCTCTACGTCCATCAGTACTTTAAAACTCCCGAAGAAGGAGGTGCCATACGATCATACTATTTGGCCAAGGGACTGGTTGATGCTGGACACAAAGTAACGGTGCTCACTTCACATAATGAGCTTGTTTATAAGAAAATGCTGGTAGATGGTATTTTAGTGCATTACCTTCCGGTGCCCTACACTCAGAGCTTCTCTGCACGCAAGCGTATCCAAGCTTTCCTCTGGTTTGCTTGGTATGCCTGTCGGAAAGCATCTTTATTTAAAAACGTAGATTGGGTTTACGCTACTTCCACTCCGCTTACGGTAGGGCTAATTGCCGAGTACTATCGCCGACGGTACCGCATTCCTTTCTTATTTGAGGTTCGGGATTTGTGGCCTGAGGCTCCTATCCAGATGGGGCTTTTTCGGAATCGTTGGCTTCAGCACTACCTCCGCCTTTGGGAAAAGCGCATTTATCGGCAGGCTCAGGCTCTAGTAGCTTTATCTCCCGATATTGAACGGCACATCCGGCGTATCGTCCCTCATAAACCGATCCACCTGATTCCTAATATGGCCGACTGCCAATTCTTTCGCAAGTCGGAACGTAATATTTACCACGAGGTGCAGTTTGGAGTAGAAGACAAGTTTGTAGTAACGTATTTTGGGGCTATTGGCAGGGTAAATCAG
>CAKZPJ010000180.1 GCA_937138955.1 uncultured Flammeovirgaceae bacterium
TTCATAGAGAATCTGCACGTTATTAAAGACAATTTATTTCCTACTCCGCCACTGTTTCAACTCATTCAGCGAGAAAGTCAGACCGCTTGGCAGGAAATGTACCAGGTGTTTAATATGGGGCACCGGTTGGAGCTATACGTACCCGAGAATTACGCCAATGCTATTATTGAAATCTCCGAGAGCCTAGGAGTAGCGGCTCAGGTTATCGGGCGGGTGGAATCTTCTGATAAGAAAAAAGTAACCATTGAGAGTGAAGAAGGTAGTTTCTTCTATTAAAACTATATATCGTACTGGTAGCGCAACTGCGAGAGAAGCTCTTCTAGCTCCGCCGGGCGTTGGGTACCGATCAGTATTTGCTGGTCATCCGCCAAGTGTAGTTGCACCCCAGAACGGCCAGATATAGTGTACGCTTTCCCCTTGGGGCCATAGCACACCCCCCAGCCGCCGTATTCAGCCAGCCCATCGTAATTTCGGATGTACATTTCGTCAATATCCGCCCAAGCGATACTACGAGTGGCCCACTGAAAAGGAAATAGTTGAAACTCAATACCTTGCTCGTCAACCTGCACAAAAAGATGAGCTTTGTAGGTCAATAGTACCAGTCCACCCCAGATGCCAGCAACGAATAATAAAGCTGGAATCGGTAGCCAAGGTGTATCAGATATCTGACTTTGAAGAGCCTGAAAAAACCCTAAAAATATTAGAGTTCCCAATAGCGCACCCAATAGTACCCATATCCAGGTTTGCCGATAGCGTTGAACCTCGGTAAAGCATAGAATACCCGAATTTTCTTCCTGGAACGATGGCTGCTTAGTAGATACCATAATTCTGACCTTTGTTGCTTACACTAGTTACGAAGAGATGTCTTATATTCAAAGCTTTGTTCACCTTAGCGATGTAAGTTATTGCTCATTATTTGCAACTTATTTGTCTTCTTCTTACAGTCATTATTTTGGGAATTGCGCTGCATACCTGTATCTTCAAATCGCATCTTTCTTTAGTACATATAGTATCTTATTCGTGATGTTTTTTCTTCTGAAGGAAGCATATTAGATTTACCATAAATATGAACACCACCAAGATTATTAACGCCAACCTGGTTAATGAAGGCAGTATTAAGCAAGCTGATATCCTGATAGAAGGCTCATTTATCAGTCGGATTGATACTGATCTGTCTTCGGTTACTACCGATAATACGTATGATGCTCAAGGCAAATACCTACTCCCTGGTTTGATTGATGATCAGGTGCATTTCCGGGAGCCGGGGCTTACCCATAAAGCTACCATCTACTCGGAAGCTAAAGCTGCCGTGGCCGGAGGTATTACCTCATTTATGGAAATGCCTAATACGGTGCCCAACACTCTTACTCAAGATTTACTACAGGATAAGTACGATACTGCAGCTCAACATTCACTGGCGAATTACTCGTTTTATATGGGTGTTTCTAATGACAATTTGGAAGAAGTGTTACGAACAAATGTACAGGAAGTATGTGGACTGAAGGTATTTATGGGTTCTTCTACTGGAAACATGTTGGTTGACAATGAACAAACATTACGCAACGTATTTGCCAAATCACCCATGCTGGTAGCCACTCATTGCGAAGATGAAGCCACCATTCGAGATAATTTGCAACGCTTCCGAGAAAAATACGGAGAAGAAGTCCCAATACGCTGCCATCCTGATATTCGCAGCGAAGAAGCATGTTACAAATCTTCTTCTTTAGCAGTATCTTTGGCACAAGAATTTGGTACTCGTCTGCACGTTTTGCATATCTCAACCGCTAAAGAACTTTCCCTATTTAGTAGCGATATTCCATTAGAAGAAAAGCGCGTAACTGCCGAAGCCTGCTTACACCACCTTTGGTTTAACGATCAGGACTACGACGAAAAAGGAACATTAATTAAGTGGAATCCAGCGGTGAAAACCGCACAAGATCAAACAGCAATCTTAGCGGCCGTTCTCGATAATACTATTGATGTACTAGCTACCGACCATGCCCCACACACTTTAGCCGAGAAACAGCAAACGTACTTTAAAGCTCCCTCAGGTGGTCCACTCGTCCAACATAATCTAGTAGCGTTGCTGGAGATGTATCACCAAGAAAAGATTACACTGGAGAAGATAGTAGAAAAAGCCTGTCATCACCCTGCCCAACTATTTGAAGTAGATTGTCGGGGCTTTCTTCGGGAAGGTCACTACGCTGATTTGGTACTGGTGGATTTAAATGCTCCTTGGACAGTACAAACTGATAATATTCTCTATCAATGTGGCTGGTCACCGTTTGAAGGCACTACCTTTCAGTCTCAAGTGACTCATACCTTTGTTTCGGGACATTGTGCTTACGCTGACGGACAATTTGATGAATCGCGGCAAGGGTCGCGTTTACAATTTAAACGAGAAGCTACCTAGTTGCACTTTAACTAAGGTGGGAATGTGTTTTTGCTACGAACAATGCTAGTGTGGGAAAGAATTTAACCATTTTTCTATTCATCTTCACATTAATAGCCTATCTCAGCCCTTATGTCTCTCCGGCTCAGGCTTGGTTGGCTGGGTTTTTATCAATGGTCATTCCAGGGTTGTTGTTACTACATGCGTTTTTATTAGCTTATTATATTGTTCAGCGAAGAAAGCGGTATTTGTATTCTCTCATCGCTTTGGTTTTAGGTTACCAATACCTGATGGCGAGTTTTTCAGTAAGTAACCCATCGGATCCAACAGAAACACCATTCTCAATACTTAGTTATAATGTACGGGTCTTTAACACCTACGCCTATCTTCAAAATGAGAATGAGCCAGGTAAGGCAATGATTGACTGGCTAGCTGATGAAAATACCGATATAAAATGCCTGCAAGAGTACTATAACGATAAACGATCTTCTATCTTTAATACTACTACTCAGCTAAAGTCAGCGGGTGATTATAGCGGGTATGTTAAGCCTATTCTAGTGAACCGTATAGGTGCCGAGTTTGGGTTAGCTACTTTCAGTCGCTACCCTATATTACAGCAAGGAACTATAGCATTGCCCGATTCAACCCACTTTGGTATTTATACCGATCTGAAGATCAAAGAGGATACTGTACGAGTATACAATATACATTTACAATCCATGAGTATTGACGAACGTGATTTGAGCGACTTAGAGAGTGTGCGTAATAATTATTCTTCGGTATTTCAAAAACTTAAGAATGGCTTTGTAAGTCGAGCCGGCCAAATAGACCATCTGGTTGAACACTTACAGGCTAGTCCGCACCCAGTTATTGTGTGCGGTGATTTTAACGATCTTCCTTATAGCTACACTTACTTTACTCTACGACAATGGCTTCACAACGCTTTTGAGCGGGCTGGAAACGGTTTGGGGTTCAGTTACAATGGACGGCTATTTTTTCTAAGGATTGATAATCAATTTTACAGTAAGTCACTGAACGCCCACTCATTCAAAACGATCCGAGAAGTAAACTACTCTGATCATTTTCCGGTAGTAACTCAGTATACGTTTACTAAAAATTAATAGTAGTATTGCTAATCTACTGCCATATTCCTAAATTTGCATCCCTTACACATGGTGATTGTAGTTCAGTTGGTTAGAATGCCTGATTGTGGTTCAGGAGGTCGCGGGTTCGAGTCCCGTCTTTCACCCTTTAATAAGCACATCGCGAAGGCCGTTCATGCTAGGGCATGGACGGTTTTTTTTGTATCTTTCTACAGTAGTTTTTTATCAACATGCAGCCAAAGAATAGCAGCTTTCAGGCGAATCGAGGTATTCTTTTAGCTGTCGCTCATTTCTTGGTAGTATTCGTTTTAGAAAGGGGGAAGTATGTCGGAATCGGAGTTTATGTTATTGCCTTTAGCGGAGAAAATAGGCCTTCTTTATCGGGAGGGAACATTTGTTGTAGCCATTCGGTACTATGGTCATAAGGTAAACCTTTATCTAATCAATGGATTTTACGTTGAGGCTTTCTACAATCATAAGTTAGATAAGATAGATCGGATTGATTTGCTTCCGAATTCTCATACCCGTCTAAAGTTCTACTCCGACCAGATTTCTCTCCCCAGTGACTTGTTATAATTGTGTTTAAGCGGTTGCCACACAATGTTCGTGTGCTGATGTGTTAAAGTACAAAGTGTGACGTTGCCCAGAATTACATAATTTTGAACACTTGAACACTTGAACACTTGAACACTTGAACACTTGAACACTTGAAC
>CAKZPJ010000181.1 GCA_937138955.1 uncultured Flammeovirgaceae bacterium
GTTAGGCCAGGGATCACCAAAAATAATCGAGTCCTGCAAACTCAAATTTCCATTTTCAATAGCGTACTGCTTGACTACATTATCATTTCCTCCCGACACGTATACCGACTGATCATCGGCGGAAAAGTGAATTCCTAGCCAGGCCTTGGCGATTTCAATGCTATCTAATAATTGGTTGTTGGTTACATCAAACAGAAATATCTGCTGAGTACTTTGTCCGTTGTTGGTGACTGCCAATAGAGAGCCGTTGTGCGAAACGGTCATATTCATCGGGAAATCACCTAGCGGAAACGATTGCCCCGCGGGGGTTAGCGACCAACCGTTGGGCAGCGTAATCCGCTGAGCACTGAGGCTATCGCGTAGTGAGGTGTCTTCGGTCTCTTGAACAGCTGTAGAACATTGGGCTAAGAGTAAAAGAAGAGCAGCGTAGAGTAGGGTACGGAAGGTTTGCATAGGAAGGTAATAGTTGAAAATGGATAATTAACAATTAAGCTCTCGCCAGACTGAGGGTGAAAATTGATCCCAGTCTGGCGAGACCCGGTCTGGCGAGAGCTGGGGTTGAACTTGGATAGTTGAATGGGCAAGGTAGCACGTAAACGGCAAAGTAAGGTTAGCAAATTGTTAAGAATCCCAGTCGAGCAAGAACTTATGTTTTGATAAGTGAATATTATTACTACATTTGTAGTAAATAAACTATTATAATAGTAATTGACTTCTGCCACCCAGAGCGTACCTCAGCCAACTTCACTCTCAGAGAGGATTAATTCCCTTGATTTTTTGAGAGGAGTGGCGGTACTAGGGATTTTGATCATCAATGTTGAGTCTTTTTCCTATCCCGACCCTTGGAGTCCGTATAAATACGGTTTTATTAATGCAGTAGATCAAAACACTCGTTTTTGGGTATTCTTTTTAGCCCAAGGCAAATTCTTTAGCATGTTCACTTTACTGTTTGGAGTAGGATTCTATATTTTTTTAGAAAGATTAGAGCGTAAAGAGACAGGGTTGAAAGCAATGGATATTTACGCCCGCCGATTACTTTGGCTATTTGTCTTTGGCATCGTCCACGCTTATTTCATCTGGGATGGTGATGTTTTGTATCACTACGCTGCCTGTGGTTTCTTCTTATTTCCGTTTCGCTCATTTAAGATAAAGCAGCTAACGGCAGTTTTACTGCTGCTCACGGGAGTACTGCTTTACAATTCTTACGAACGCACGAGTAACGTTCAAAAACAATTCTATGAATATACGCAAGCAATTGGTCTAACTGTAGAAGAAAGAACGGAAGAACACCAAAAAAGCATAGACGTTTGGGAAAGAAGAACCCAGCCTGGTGAGCCAGACCGCTCTGATGTAGGAATACCACGTGCTACGCCCTACCAAAGCTGGGTAGCCAATGCTGAACATACGAAAGTTCATAAAGGAGCTATATTTTATCAGGGTATACTATTCCGAACCCTCATCATGATGATTCTCGGAGTAGTACTGTACAAGCTAGGAATACTTCGAGATTACCACTCGGTGAAGTACTATTGGCCTGTTACACTTTTTGTCTTAGTAGTTGCGCTGACAATAAATTACTTCAGGTATTATCACTGGTCATTCGCCTACTTTGAACCCGTGAAAGAACAGTGGCGGGGCTGGCTGTTTACCTTTCCTAAAGAAGCTTTAGGTCTAGCGTACATCTTACTGTTCAACGGACTTTACCAAAAGTACCTGAAAAGGTTTTCGGTTAACGCGATTTCCTACGCCGGGCGGATGGCGCTTACCAACTATATACTACAAAGTATTATTTGCGGCTTTATCTTTTACGGTTACGGATTAGGAAAATACAACCAGTATTCTCGTACCGAACTACTACCGATTGTGGTAGGTATCTGGATATTGCAACTTACTATCAGTTGGCTTTGGTTGCGAAGATTTACGCAAGGTCCGCTTGAGAAACTTTGGCGGAAGCTTACCTACCAACCATTCGATATTAAGTAATGATAAAATTTAAGCAATATTCATCGTTTACAGTATCATAATTTTAATGAGTTTATAATGAAAAAGCTAACGAAAGCTGAAGAGCAATTAATGAACTATCTCTGGAAACTGGAGAAGGCGTATATGAAAGATTTAGTAGAGGCATTTCCTGAGCCTAAACCCGCCTACACCACGATTGCCACTTTACTTACCCGCATGATCAATAAGGGTTTAGTAGGATTTATCCAAAGAGGTAAAGTGCGGGAGTATTTTCCGAAATTGAAGAAGGGGGAATATATGAAGAGCCATTTCAATCAGATTGTCCAGAATTTCTTCAATAATTCTCCAGCTCAGTTTGCTTCTTTTTTCACGGCTAAGGCTGATCTGTCGCTCGAGGAGCTAGAAGAGCTACGCGGTATTATTCAAGAACAAATAGAGGAAAAGAAACTACAATGATTCTTTATCTGGCTAAATCTACCATCAGTTCAGCACTTTTGCTAGGCTGCTATTATCTCTTCTTCCGAAGGGATAAACGATTTCTATTTAATCGGTTCTACTTGCTTGGCTCAATTACTTTCTCACTGGTTATTTCTTTTATTACGTTACCTGCCTTATTCCAAACGGTCTACTTTGATGATAGTCATCTTCAACTTACTACCGAAGCTTTGCGACTTTCGGCTGCCGCAGAAGAACCTGCTGCGCCTTTAGCCAATCAATCGTTTGAGTTCAAGTTAATCTACCTGCTGTATTTAGTTTACGGTATCGGTACAATAGGAATGACTATTCGCTACGTCAAGCATATTTGGGTAATGTATCAGTTGTTAGCCAACGCTACCTCTCAAACCAACGGTAAAGTATCGCTTCGCTTAGTGAAGCAGCCAATTGCCCCGTTTAGCTTTGGTCGTTACGTCGTGGTTAATCAGGAAGAATATCAGCAGGGTAAGATTCCTGAGGAAATTATTCGGCACGAATATCTTCACGTTCGTCACGGGCACACACTAGATATTCTATTTATTGAACTGATCTTGGTTTTCTTCTGGTTTCATCCGCTACTGTGGGTGTACCGTCGGGCGCTGGTGGCGAACCACGAGTTTTGTGCCGATAACTACGTGATCAGCCAAGCATCTCAGGCTTCGGCTTACAGCCACACATTATTAGATTTTATACACCATCGCTCTTACCCGCACCTGGGTAGTGGCTTTCAATATTCTTTAACTAAAAACCGAATTCTTATGATGCAACGTACTTCTTCTTCTGCCTTTGTTTTTGCCAATAAATTAGGCTTTACTGCACTAGCGGTCGTGGGCTTATTCGTTATAACTTCTTTTACGGGTCAGTCAGGTCAATCAACTTATTACCCCGATGACTCGGTGTTTACTGTAGTAGTTGATGCCGGACACGGTGGACGCGATACTGGAACTACGAATGAGCAATATCAGGAAAAAGATTTAGTGTTGGCTATTGCCCGGGCGATGGATGAACTGGCCTCAACTTCTTCGGTTCGGTTGATTTACACTCGTGAAGGTGATGAACCCCTTTCTTTAGCTGATCGGGTAGAAGTAGCCAACCGTAGTGAGGCTGACTTGTTTCTTTCACTGCATATTGGTCAGCACGACGATCAGAATCAGCAGGGTTTAGAAGCGTATTATTCAACGCAAAACCCCCAGAGCAGCTTATCCGAAGAATACAGTCAGCAGTTTACCCAAAATATCACGCTCACTGAATCAGGAAAAGGTGCGGTGAAACAAGCCGACTTTTTGGTACTGAAAAAAGCTTCTTGTCCATCAGTACTGCTTAATCTAGGTTTTCTGTCCAATCCGCAAGAATCAGCGTTTTTAGCTTCCGAAGAAAACCAGCGACAATTAGCGTCTCAGATTATACAAACACTCACTGAGATTCAAGAGAAATAATCCGCTTTCGAAGTCTTTTAATTTTTTGCTACTTTCGGGCTAACTAAGAATCCAGATCGAAGAATATGCGACGATTGCTATCTCCATTAATTATTTTCCTAGCATTTAGCTTAAGTAATTTAGTATGTGACCCAACGCAGTCCACCACTGCTGAAAACGTATCTGCTCCAATCGATACTTTACAGGAGGCGTACAACGTAGCTTTACTGATTATGGACGGGGTTTACAATACCGAACTTACGGCTCCCTACGATATTTTCCAGCATACTATTTTCCGAGAGGGAATTAAGCCCATGCGGGTATTTACGGTAGCTAACACCGCTGAGGTGGTTACCA
>CAKZPJ010000182.1 GCA_937138955.1 uncultured Flammeovirgaceae bacterium
CGGGTCAGTTGCTTTTCAATACTTTTATAGTGAGTAATATCGTCAACTACCCCCGACCACACAATATCGCCGTTGCTCTTCTGCTCCGGTACGCTCGTAATTTTTACCCATTTTATATGTTTAGTCTTAGCTCCAATAATACGACCCTCCCAAAAATTAGTGGTTAGGTTTTCACCAGCTTGCTGAGCACCGTTGGCGAAGCTAGTCAAATCTTCGGGGTGGATAGTTTCATAAGCCAAATTAGGGTTCTTGATCATATCTTCCGGTGCTAGTTCGTAAATTTGCTCACTGGCGGCACTTACGTAAGTAAATTTGTCGCTTCCGTCCGGATAGATAACGTACTCGTAAATCATCTCGGGAATTGACTCGGTGATATGCTTAATTTGCAAATCACGATGGCGAATACGACGCTGGTTGATTTGCCGATCTAGCTCAGCACCAGCTCGCAAACTTAAAATATTAAGTACATAGTCAGTATCGGGCACCTCTTGCCAAGACTGCTCGTGAATCATTACAAGTATAGCTAGAATTTCTCCGGTACTGGGCGAGGTAATAGGAATCCCCAAATAGCTTTCAGCATTCCATCGCTGAAGTTTAGGGTCTTCAGGAAATTGCTGAGCTACATGCTCAAAATACCGTACATCTTCATTTCGGGCTACCGCAGCACAGGGTACTCCCTGTAAATCATACGTAAAGTTCTTGGTTAGCTTACCGTTAATCCGTAGTGCTTTCGTTTCTACCTGTTTCTCATCTTCTGAAATAATACCAACGTACACGTATTTGATGCTAAATAAGTCGGCAATTTGCTGGGTTAAATCTTTAAAGAATGCTTCCCCGGTTAAATTGGCACTCCGTTTTACCACACCACGCATCTGCTCTTCCCGCTTCATCTTCTGGGTTACTTCCCGGCTACTTAGAGCCGCACCAACTACCTGCTGATCGCTATCGTAAACCGGAGTAACGACCAATGAGTAATGACGTTTCTCCCCTTTTTCATTAGTCCTCGTGCTTTCATAACTATCTAAAGAACTTTTTTCTCCCTTAAATGCAGTTTCAAATAAATCATGCGTACGAGCCTGAGTATCGGGAAACTCTTTCAATAGTTTCAGCACATCATCACCTTCTATAATCTTCTTACGAAATAGTCCATAAATTTCATCTTGCTGCGCCTGATTAAACGCTAACACTTTGTAGTTTAGGTCAACGGCCATAACCTGTAGTTCTAGCTCATTAATAGTGCTATTGATAATGCTCTGACGATAAGCGGCTTTTTCAAGCGCCTCCTTCTTCTCATCAATGTTGATAGCCACTCCCTTAATGCCAATTATCTTCCCTGCCTCCTTTACAGACTTAACAATAACGTCGTACGCTAGACCGTTGATAGTAACTTCAGCTCGTTCGTCTACTCCGCTATGAATAACCCGTTTCTTTAACTCTATTATCTCTTGGTCATGCTTGCTAAGTATCTCGCGATCTGTTTTGCCCAGAATATCCTCAACATCATAGTTTGGGTGAGCGTTGTATAACCAATTGTAAACGAGGTCAGTATCTTGGTAAAAGAGAATGATTTCGGAGTTATCTAAGGCTAACTTAAACCGCTCATTACTCAGTGCTAGATCATCCTTCATCTGGCTAATTTCAGCTTCTTTCTCTACCAAGTTTTCATTGGAAATTCCCAACTCGGTATTAGCAGTCTGTAACTCTTCATTGGCTGATTGAAGCTCTTCATTACTAGTCTCCAACTCCTCATTAGCTGACTTTAGTTCTTCATTTGATGATTGCAGCTCCTCGTTCATCGTCTGCAATTCTTCGTTGGTAGTTTCCAGCTCTTCGGTGAAGGTTTGTAAATGCTCACGGGTAGCTGCTAGTTCTTGCTCCAGCTCCATTACTCGCACTGTATTCTTATACTCATCCTGAGCCTTAAGCTCATCTAAGGAAAGGGGGTACCCTACGTCGGGATCAATCTTCTCAAAAATTACTAAGTAGTAATTCTGATCATTTTTTCGGTATAGCAGCGATTTTACCGTAAGACGCACAATTTCCTCCCGCTCGTAGGCAGTAAAGCGAATAACACTACTCTTTTGGGGGGGACCCTCGCGTTTGGCACGGGTGATGGTAGTTCGCAAGCCTAAATGTAATCCCCGGTGTACAATTTTGAGAATGCTAGAGTTAAGTGAGCCTTCACTTAAATCAACGTAGGGAGCCATCCGGCCTTTGATCAACAGCACCTCCATAGTCTCGTCAATTACTACGTAGGGATGCTCATACGTTTGTACCAGCGTTTCCCGAGCGATTTCTTCTAACGACAATTCCGCTTTTAAGGGAGGGTTAGCTTCGGACTTTTCTCTTCCCTTTCTAAATTTAGCATACTTTAGCGTATTAAGGTGTGTACCTGATTTGCGACGAAATATCTTCTGTTTGTTATCCTCTTTAAGGAATAAATCAGTCAGTTGAAGAATATTTTCTGACTTGCCCAGCATCAGGTAAGCATGCTCATTTAGCGCGTAGTGAAATACCGGAAGCACCTCTCTTTGTAACTCGTTACGGAAGTAAATAAGCACATTGCGGCAGGTTAGCAAATCTAACCGGACGAAGGGAGGGTCTGCCGTGATATCGTGTTTAGAGAATAGTACCAACTGCCGAACTTTTTTCTTGATTTCGTAGCCATCTCCTACCCGATTAAAGTATTCCTTCAGTAGATCGGAGCTCAGATTAGCTACCTGCTCTTCAGAGTAAGATCCTCTACGCCCGATTCCTAAAGCATTTTCGTCAATATCAGTGGCAAAAATCTGTACCTTGTTACTATGAATATCTTTGCCTAATATCTCAGACAAAAGAATAGCAATAGAATACGGTTCCTCTCCGGTAGCACAACCCACCGACCATATCCGAATAGGCTTTCCTCTTTCCTTTTTATTTACAATTTCCTTCAGATACTTTTTGAGTGTATCGAAGGCCGTTTGGTCACGAAAGAATTCAGTTACTCCAATCAGTACAGTTTGAAATAGATTATCTAGCTCCGTTGGATTTTCCTGAATGTAGCGATAGTAATCGTCAATATTTAGTAGGTCTAAAACATCCAGGCGTTTAGTAATCCGCCGCTGAATGGTGGATGATTTGTACTTAGAAAAATCAGTACCGGTCTTACTAGTCAT
>CAKZPJ010000183.1 GCA_937138955.1 uncultured Flammeovirgaceae bacterium
AAACTACTATTGTTTTTAGAGCGTCAGGAGCGAGTCACTTTGAAGCAATTTATGCAGATTGTCAACATTTCTCGCCGCCGGGCACTACGTATCTTGCACCACCTCACCCGCGAGGGCGCAATTCGTATGCACGAACAAGAGAAGGAACCCTATTATACTTTGTAGTTCACTTGAAAATCACTCGATCTCCATCAATAACCGAAAACCCGAATTTGTGCCACCGCCTGTATCTGGTTCGTGGCCGTTGCGGTTAGCTGAGCGTAATGTGGATGGCTTATTAAACCAACTGCCGCCCCGGTACACTTTTTTTGTACCCTCAGAAACACCAATGGGATCAAGTGTATCGGCAGAATGATAGCTCGACGACCGCCAGTCCTGACACCACTCCCACACATTTCCACTCATATCATAGAAGCCCCAGGCATTAGGCTCCTTTAGTCCTATCGGATGGCTACGACCTTCTGAGTAAGGAAATACCCAAGCATATTTTTGGGTCTGCCAACCAGCCGAGTCAGTTCCCCAGTAGAAGCGGGTTTCCGTTCCCGCTCGGCAAGTATACTCCCATTCGGCTTCGGTAGGTAGTCGGAAAGTACCTAGACCTAAAGCGTTTAATTTTTCAATATATCGCTGAGTATCGTTCCAAGATATATTATCTGCCGGGTGAACATCGGAGTCAGGAAAGTTTCTAAATACGGAAGGGTTATCACCCATCACGGACTTCCACTGGGCTTGGGTGAGTTCGTATTTTCCTAGGTAAAAACCCTGACTAATTCTTACTTTTCGTACTGATCCCTCATCGCCGTGCCGCTCTAGTTCTTCAGGGGAGCTTCCCATTAAAAAAGAACCTGAAGGAATGTATAACAGCTCTAGGTCGGTGCCATTGGGTAGTTCAATAGTTATGCTTCGTTCCTGCGCCTGACTCCGATAAGAAAAAAACAAGGCTGAAAGGGTGATAGTAGTAAGAATAGAAAAATTACTCATAACATCACTTTATTTATCTTCCCAAACCAAGCGAAAGCCAACAGCCGCGTATGCTTCATCCGGGGCGTGTTTATGGCGATTAGCAGAACGGTGCGCTTCGTAAAAATCGAACCAGCTTCCTCCGCGGAATACCTTCATTTCTCCCTCGGTAGGCCCCTTCGGATCGGTATGGGGTTCACTGTCGTAGGCTGCGTACCAGTCCTGGCACCATTCCCACACGTTGCCGTTCATATCGTACAGACCCCAGGGGTTTGGTTGTTTCGTTCCTACCGGATGGGTTCTGGCAAATGATCGGGAGTTGGCCCAGGTATACTCACTTTTTCCGTTCGTAGCCATCTTATCGCCCCAAGAGTACGCGGTAGTAGTTCCGGCTCGGCAAGCATACTCCCATTCTGCTTCGGTGGGTAACCGAAAATTCCCCAGCCCTTTTTTGTTGAGTTGGCTGATGAATATTTGTGCTTGATTCCAGGTAATATACTCTATTGGATGAGAGGGCGAGTCATCAAATATTTGAAAAATTGCCGGATTATTCTTCATTACCGCTGTCCATTGAGCCTGAGTCACCTCGTAAATTCCCAGATAAAGTCCTTTCGTAATGACGACATCATGAACCGGAGCCTCATCCGGCTCGTACATCAGATCATTTGAGTCACTTCCCATCTGGAATCTACCGCCTGAAATAAAGTTAAAGTAGACCGGAGTGTCGGAATTAATCAAAATCAGTGTATCATAGTGAGGTGGCACAGCTTGCCCTAACACACTGGTAGAACATATTGTAAACCATATGGATAGAACAACAAAAAGTGGATTCAAAGAAGAAGTAGTAAGGTTGGTAGAATTTGACTAATAACAACAAGATACGAAAGGCATTGCTAATTACCTTCTCTTTTACATCCGTAAATATTTTGTAACTTAGAGAAATAACCTAAAATAATCTCTTTCCTATGAATAATTCTCCTCAAAACGAGTCTCGTCGTCGATTTATCAAAAATACTGGTTCCGCTGTGGTAGGTGGTAGCTTGGCTATTCCCATGATTAATACGATGCCCACTTTTGCGAAAGGAAATGCCGACACTTTAAAAGTTGGCCTGATCGGTTGCGGTGGTCGGGGCACTGGAGCTGCTAATCAAGCGATGAAAGCCGACCCTAATGTAAAGTTGGTAGCAATGGCGGATGCTTTTGAAGATCGGCTTCAATCTAGTATGGAGAATTTGAAGAAAGGGCACGGTGATAAAGTGCAGGTTGACCCAGAGCATCAGTTTATCGGCTTTGACGCTTTTCAGAAATTGATTGATAGCGATGTGGATGTTGTGCTGCTAGCCACTCCTCCCGGTTTTCGTCCTCAGCACCTCACGGCGGCAGTAGAAGCAAAAAAGCATGTATTTGCGGAAAAACCAGTGGCGGTAGATGGCCCGGGTATTCGTCAGGTGATGGCCGCGGCCAAAAAAGCAAAAGAAAACAATACTGCAGTGATGTCAGGTTTTTGCTGGCGTTATCACGAGCCTAAGCGGGCTGCTTTCGGTAAGATTCTGGATGGAGCGGTAGGTAATATTGGCACGGTGTACAATACGTACAATACTGGAACTTTGTGGTCTAAGGAACGGCAACCCGAATGGACTGAGATGGAATATCAATTGCGTAACTGGTTGTACTACAAGTGGCTATCCGGCGATCATATTACTGAGCAAGCAGTACATAGTCTGGACATGATGTCCTGGGCTCTGAGTGATAAGCAGCCGATGAGTGCTATGGGAACTGGTGGTCGCCAGGTGCGTACCGATGATAAATACGGTCATATCTACGATCACTTTGCCATTGTATACGATTATGGTGACGGGCAGAAAGGTATTCATATGAGTCGACAGCAATTCAACTGTGCGAATAGCTACTCAGTAGAAGTATCGGGCGATCAGGGTCACGCCACAGTAGATTGTATAAAAGGAGTACACGAAATCAAAGGCAACGAAAAATGGCGTTACCGAGGTGAAAGCAACGATATGTACCAAACCGAGCACGACGAACTGTTTGCCTCTATCCGTAATGGTTCGCCAGTGAACGATGGTGATTTTATGGCGCAAAGCACTCTGCTTGCCATAATGGGTCGTATGGCAGCTTACACCGGACAAATAGTTACCTACGATGAAGCCCTTAATTCTCAAGAAAAACTAGGCCCAGAAAACTACAGTTGGGATATGGAGTATCCAGTAGCCGCAGTGCCTATGCCCGGTATTCAAGATGGAGTGGGAAGATAACCAAAAAATCGAGGGTAAAAGGTAGATGGTTAAAAGTGCAAAAGTGTTTATGCTTCTACCTGTTTTGGGTCTATACAATAGAAACCCTTTAGCCATTTGCCCTTTACCTTTCCACCTTGTACCCTTGACCTTTTTACCCTTCACCTCTACCTTTCCAATCTATGCTTCGAAGAAATTTTATTAAAATTAGTGGGGCTACGCTGGCATCAGCTCCGTTATTTCCTATGGCTTCACCGTTCAATTCGACTCCTATGCTCAATATCAAAAAATGCCTAAAATATAGTATGGTCGATGCGCCTGGGTCGGTGTTAGATCACTTTCGAATGTTGAAAGAGATTGGCTTTGATGGGGTAGAGATGGACTCGCCCAGTGATATTAATATTGACGAAGTATTGGCCGCTAAAGAAGCAACCGGACTAGAAATTCCGGGCGTGATTAATTCCGCTCACTGGAAAATACCATTGTCTGATCCTGACTCCAGTGTACGAGCTAAATGTGTAGAAGCTTCTAAAACTGCCTTGCGCGATTGTCAACGCTACGGCGGCACCACAATGCTACTGGTACCGGGTGTGGTAAATGATAAGATTAGTTACGCTGATGCTTATCGTCGTTCACAAGAAGAAATTCGTAAGCTACTCCCGATAGCCGAAGAAACCGGAGTGAAAATCGCTATTGAGAATGTGTGGAACAATATGCTGATTAGCCCACTGGAAGCGGCTCGATTTATTGATGAGTTCGATAACCCGATGATTGGTTGGTACTTTGACGTGGGAAATATTGTTCGCTACGGCTGGCCCGAGCACTGGATTGAAGCACTAGGCGACCGAATTATGAAGCTAGATATTAAAGAATACAGCCGCAAAAAGCAGCAGGAAGAAGGCATCTGGAAAGGCTTTGATGTGGAACTGATGGAGGGTGACTGTAACTGGCCGGAGGTTAATAAAGCCTTAGATAAGATCGGATATGAAGGTTGGGCTTCCGCCGAAGTGAAAGGTGGTGGTCGGGAACGCCTACAAACAATTTCTCAGAAAATGGATGCTATTTTTGGTCTCGTCTAATAGTCTAATTCTTCTTTTTTTGTTTCCGATTCTCAATATTTAACTTTTATCTAGTAGAATATCTGGTCAAAATATTATCAATACGGCAAATATATAAAAGAAAATAGCGAATTATTATTCAAATTTGAAAAAAACATGCTATTATTGGGATTGCATTAAAATACATCACTACAAACGTAACGTATCTATGAGAAACATTTTTACAGATTTATTTCGTAAACCTTCAATGTTACTAGCTTTAATTATAGCTAGTACTACTGCTTTCGCTCAACAGCAAGTAACTTCTCCGGGTGTAGTTAGTCAACTAACGCTTGATAGCGAAGGGAGGATCAAGTGTGAATTGCACGCGCATGATGCTATTTCTCAAGAGCATCACAGTACTACTCAAAACGCAAGATTTGAAAATGCTAAGAAAGGAAAGTCTAAGAAGAAAAATAGGGGTGGGGCAACCATCAATATCAGTATCTTCAATTTCGATCCTACGTTTTCTCAGGTTAACCAAGCTTCGGCTGCTTTTGCTTCAGCAATTGAGATTTGGTCATCTAACCTACAGTCTGACGTACCCATCGAGGTGGCTTTAGTATTTCAACCATTAGATGATGGCGTTTTGGGCTCAGCTGGCCCTACGTTCATTTTTAGAGATTCACCCGGTTTGGAAAGAGGAACTTGGTACGGAAACGCGCTAGCTGACAAATTATCTGGGGAGGATCTTTCTCCGGGCGAATTTGATATCATTGCTCGTTTCAGTACAGTATTCCCCAACTGGTATTTTGGTACCGATGCTAATACTCCTGCCGATGACTTCGATTTCCGCACCGTAGTGCTGCATGAATTGTGTCATGGACTGGGATATTTTGGTTCTATGTTCGTGGACAATGCTACAGGAGTAGGTGATTGGGGCTTCGGTATTCCTGATGAGAACGGTGTATTCTTTCCTGCTATTTACGACCGATTAATGTTAGACCGTAATGGAAAGCAACTCATCAAAGAAAATAAGTTTCCTAACTTCAGCACTGAGCTAGGGGAGGCTTTACTAACTGGCCCTATATTAGCACGTGGTGCCAGAATTAATAAAGCAACTAACGGAAAAGGGATGCCAACATTTACTACCCTTGACTCTGATGTTTTTGGTGATATTCCAGGGTTTACTGATATATGGTTACCTGGATCCAGTTATTCTCACCAAGATTTTGTTACTTATGCGGGTACTCCAGAGGGGTTAATGCCCGCTTTTTGCGCCTTTTTCATTAACTCACCTGCGGCAGATTTGTCTGATTCAATATCTTTGTCTATGAACGGGATGTTGTTTTTTTGAAAATAGCTGCGCGCAGATT
>CAKZPJ010000184.1 GCA_937138955.1 uncultured Flammeovirgaceae bacterium
TGAAGGAACCAGTATAATTGAAAACAGGCTTATCGGAAGTACTTCCACCTTTGGTGGTAATCAGAATAACCCCATTGGCTGCTTGGGCTCCGAAAATGGCCATGCTGCTAGGATCTTTTAGCACATCAATTGATTCAATATCATTGGGGTTCAGATCACTTAAGCTTCCAGTGTAGATGATTCCGTCCACTACTAAAAGTACGTTTTGGTTGCCATTAATAGTAGAGCGGCCTCTTACTGAGATAGACGGGTTCTCCCCGGCTGCATCAACCTGACCAATGTTTAAACCGGGAACACTCCCCTGAAGCGATTGAGCAATATTTACGTTAGGTGACTCTCGGAACGACTCAATATCAGCGCGAACCACCGCTCCGGTCAAATCAGACTTTTCTTGGGTTCCGTATCCTACCACTACTATTTCAGAAAGGGATTGAATATCGGGAGATAAAGAAATATTGATAACGGAACGGCTATTGATTTCCTCTTCGGTGGTTTCGTAGCCAATAGAAGAAAAGACTAAGGTAGTCACGTCGTCGGCTACGGTTAGGCGGTAGTTGCCTTCCACATCGGATACGGTGCCACTGGCAGTTCCTTTTGCTAAGATATTGACTCCGGGCAACGGCTCATTGGTCGATAAATCAATTACCTGACCGCTAATTTTTTGTGCGATAGTTAACTGGGTACGTTGCAATATTGGAGCCGATATTGCTTGGGGCGTAAAGTTTCGAAATACGTTTCTCTCCTGATTGTGAAGCCTTTTTTCTATTTTCTCAGGTTGACTGCGATTTAGATAAATAACGTAGGTATTGTCTTCAAAAC
Source organism: uncultured Flammeovirgaceae bacterium (assembly GCA_937138955.1). Taxonomy (GTDB): domain Bacteria; phylum Bacteroidota; class Bacteroidia; order Cytophagales; family Cyclobacteriaceae; genus Tunicatimonas. The sequence continues at coordinate 820 of CAKZPJ010000184.1, forward strand.
GCTTGGCGCGCAATTGGTAGCGTTGAAGTAGTATGTTCAGATATTTTTCTACATCAGCCGGAGCATCTTTAACCTGAGTGGCTTTCACCGTTTTGCCCTGAAGCATGGATGCATCGTAGTCAAAAGAGACTTTCAGGTTTTGTTCCAGCTTGGTTAGTACTTCAATCAAAGATGATCGCTGCTCTTGATGAGCAACTACTGGAACCGTATAGGCCATTTGCTGAGCCACGGCCAGACAAGAAACAAAGCAACTTACCAAAAGAAGTCTTACTTTCAGAGAAGGGTAGAGGAGATGATTCATAGTTATAGGTGTTTGTTGGGAAAAAATAGGGTTATTTAATAGTGACTTGCTGATCTTGGTACACAATATCTAATTCGTAGAGCAGTGAGAATTTTTCAAATAGCAGTTCAATCTGGTCGGTAGGCACTGAACCCGTGTACTTTTGCTGCAACCAGGAAGAATCCTGAACAGCAATCTGCCAGCCATAGGTATTTTCTAATCGGTCAAGTATATTTTTTATTGGCTCCTCGTTGAAGGTAAGAACCTGATCTTTCCAGGAGATGAAGTGCTGAGCATTCACTGCTTTCTTCCGTATGCCAGTGCGAGCATCGGTTTCGGCTAATTCATTAGGGTGAAGCAGAACCGAGTCTTGTTGCTCATTACGAATCAGTACTTTTCCCTCATGAAGTACCACTTGGGTATTTTTCGGGCGGTTCTGTACATTGAACTGTGTGCCTCGCACTTCTACTAGTAGCTCATTGGCGTGTACCGTAAATTTCGTAAAGTGACCTTGCTTTTCATTTTGCTGCTTGGTAACCGAGAAGAACCCTTCTCCCTCTAGCCAAACTTCCCGCTCGCTACTTGCATCATCCCAATTCGTACGGTAGCGCATCGTAGAATTTCCGTTGAGGATGACTTCTGACCCATCCGGTAGAGTAACTGGTTGCTGTTCGCCGTACTGAGTGCGAACTGATGTCCAATCGGAAGAGAAAGGAGTATTTAGGTTGAGCGCTATTCCTACCCCGAGAATAAGTAGTACGGAGGCAGCAACCGCCCACACCTTGAGTGAGCGAACAGAGTGGCTAGCCGAAGTATACTCTAATTCAGGAAGCTTGCTTGGGGTTATTTTCTGCTGTATTTCATTCCAATCTTCCGCTTTGAAATGAGATGGTAGGGGTTCTTCATTTTCTATGGCAGACCTTAACAAACATTGGGCTTTTTCTACGGTATCCTTCTTTTCAGGATGCTGAATTAGCCAGGACTGCCAGAAAGCTTGGTGTTCAGGGGTCGGGAAACGTACCCACTCGTAAAAATAGGGGTCTTGTAAAAAGTCGTCTACGGAGTAATCCGCATAGTGATCTTTCATAGTGAGGGCATTTGTCTTTATAGGGGGTCTCAGACAAAAATCTCACGGCTTTTTATGAATAAGTTATAAAAATTACGAAACGTTGAATAAAAGGGATTGATCTTTACAGATTGAATAAAGATACAGGCGGAGAATATAATATTAGCAAAGCAGAAGATGTGCTAGTAAGATTAGTATGGTATTTTTTCCTACGTAGTGAGTGCGAAGTTTAGCCAATGACAGAGAAATGATATTATAAACGGTATTCACGGAGATATTCAGCGTATGGGCAATTTGCTGATTACTGAAGTTAGCGAAGAAGCGCAGATGAACTACTTCACGCTGATGCTGAGTTAGCTCCGCTAGAGCCTGATGTACCTGCCTATGATTAAGGTCGTTTGTTTCTTCTTGTATAATTTCTTCTTCAGGCGAAGGGCTTACAAGGGGAGAGTGTATCGCTACTTTTCTTTGGTCTTGCAACTGTCTAATAATAACCCGTCGGAGCGCTTTAAATAGGTAGCCTTGTACATTAGGCGTGATAGACAAATGTTCTTTTCGTTGCCACAAATCAACAAACAACGTCTGAATTCCATCTCGTACTATATTCTCATTCGGAGTAAGGTGTTTACCGTACTGATACAAACGCTCATAATACCGATTATAAATTTCCTCAAACGCAGCCTTATCACCCTGTAAAAAACTCTTCCAGTAGGTTATACTATCAATATGAGGATCAAGAAACTGTTGGGCTGCCAATGCTTGATGTTGTGTATTTGTAATGGTATATACTAAATATGAGTAATTATTGTAAGTTTAAAAAATTTACCGTCAACTATTGAGATATTTATATAATTCTTTTGTGCTGAGTAGATTACCTTTGTGAATATACACTACTAATTTATTGATACTATTGTGCTAATCAACCTCCAAGTCTGTCTCCCCATGTTCACTCGTGTTGTAATCTTTGCATCTGTTGTATTACTATGCTCCTTCTGCTCTTCGCCTCAATCTGAATCGGTAGAAGGCTCTCCAGATATCTTATCTAAGCCTAACATCGTATTAATCTACACCGACGATGTGGGCTACGGCGATGTTAGCAGCTACGGGGCTACTGAAATCAGCACTCCCAATATTGACCGATTGGCTGAAAAAGGAATACGGTTTACGAATGCTCACACTACTTCGGCTACCTGCACTCCTTCCCGCTACGGGTTGCTTACCGGGCAGTACCCCTGGCGGAAAGATGGCACCGGTATTGCCCGGGGCGATGCCGCCATGATTATTAATCCTGATCGATTTACATTACCTGATGCCCTAAAACAAGCAGGGTACATTACCGCCGTAGTAGGTAAGTGGCATTTAGGGCTAGGCCCTGAAGGTGGACCCGACTGGAACGGGGAAATCACCCCTTCGCCCCTAGACATTGGTTTTGATGAGTCTTTTCTTATCCCAGCTACAGGAGATCGGGTACCGACTGTGTACGTAGCCAATCGTTACGTAATTAGTCTTGATCCTCAAGATTCAATACAGGTGAGCTTTCGGGAGCCGATTGGCGATGAACCTACCGGACGCGATAACCCCGAACTGCTGAAGATGCACCCCAGCCACGGCCACGATATGACCATTGTGAACGGCATCAGCCGAATTGGGTACATGACTGGTGGGAAAGCGGCTCGTTGGGTAGATGAAGATATGGCCGATACTATCACCGCCCGGGCGGTTGATTTTATTGAGCGAAATCAGGATCAACCATTTTTTCTCTATTTTTCTACTCACGATATTCACGTACCTCGCGTGCCTCATCCGAGATTTGTGGGAAAAAGCGGTATGGGCCCTCGAGGAGATGCTATGCTGCAACTAGACTGGAGTGTAGGTCAACTCTTACAAACGTTGGACAGTCTGCAACTTACGGAGAATACTATCGTCGTCTTTACCAGCGATAATGGTCCGGTGGTGGACGATGGTTATCATGATGAGGCGGTTGAGAAACTGGGTAATCACCAACCAGCCGGGCCGTTCCGAGGTGGTAAGTATAGTGTGTTTGAAGCTGGAACTAGAGTGCCGTTGCTTATTCAGTGGCCTGAAAAAATAGAGTCAGGCGTATCTGATGCTTTGGTGAGTCAAATCGATTTTTTGGCTTCTTTAGCAGCGCTTACCGAGCAACCAGTCCCATCCGGTGCGGCTACCGATAGCCAGAATAATTTATCGGTACTATTGGGCGAAAGTCAAGAGGGGCGAGCGTTCCTGGTGGAACACGCTGCTTCCGGGGCACTTTCTCTAATCAAAGGTAATTGGAAGTATATTGAACCCAACGACCGTTCTTTCTACAACGAAAACACCGATATAGAATTAGGTAATATGCCTGAACCTCAACTCTACGACCTTTCGGCAGACCGTAGCGAGCAGCAAAACGTAGCTAGTCAGCACCCCGAAGTGCTAGCTGAAATGCAGGTTTTACTGGAGAAAATTAAAGCTGGAGAAGTTAGTGGTAACTGAAATTTTGGGTAAGTGTGAAGTTACAAAAAAGCGACTACCGTTTAGCTTTCTATGTTGACACATTTCTGCTTCTAACTATGCTCAGTCCGGTGCTTCGCTCAGCGGTGAGAGAGTCCGTTGTAGTGATTTAGATGGTCTGTTATTAAACCAATAGCAGAAACTGCTTGAAGGCAAGAAACTTATTTAACCGGTTGCTCCCTGCTATTCCATTAGAACACCATTAACTAGTATTTTTCCCACGTACCAGTTGTTCTCTTGATAATCGGCTGGGTTTTTTATTACCTGGTTTCTTTCAGCTAGTATGGCAGCTTTATCGAGTGGTTCAGCAAGAACCTTGAATACTACTTCGTGCTCGGTATCCTCCAGGTCGTCTATCAAAAAGTAGCTCATTCGCCAGTAGGTGCAGTAAGCATCAAATCGGGATATAGTGTCTCTCACCACTCCGTCTATCTTTACAATAATTTTCCCAGTACCCGGCCCCTTAACATCGTACGCTCCAATGGCATTGCCCTTAAACCGAACCGAAATGTATTCGCCCGTCTGATCCGCTTTTCCGAACTGGTCAATGTAGGGACTAAACTTAGTGAGCGAAGGGACATCTTCAACCTTAACTGTTTCCCAATTTTCGCTTCGTTCTACCTCCAAGGGATCGAGCATCTGCGCGTTGGAAAAGTAATTGAATGTTAAGGGAGGCGGTAAGTCCTTTCGGTTGGTTGCGGTTTTTTCTTCCTGAAGCATAGTTTCAAAACCTCGCTGAAGGGCTTCGTGGTAGATACGGTGACCGGTCTCAGTGTAGGGATGTACTCCGTCTCGGCTAAAAACTGGTTTGCCGTCTATTTCACTAGGTTTTCCTTCAAATAGTAATTGCTGGTCTTTTACCATTCGAGAGACTTCCGTTCCGAAGTTGATAGAGGGAATACCATAGTGTCCAGCGATCTGCTCCATTGCCATTTTGGGAGAAGGTAGCTTACCCGCCATTTCATCTTCAAGGAAGGTGTTTTTAATGGTGTATACCAAACAGATATCGGTTTCAGAATTATTTTGCCAAATCTGTCGAACCATACCTTCTACCGAGCGAAAGGTTTTTTC
>CAKZPJ010000185.1 GCA_937138955.1 uncultured Flammeovirgaceae bacterium
TTAGAAGCAGTTTTAGCCAATAAAGTGCGATCAATGCTCACTGCACTCGGGATTATTTTTGGAGTAGCTGCCGTAATTGCTATGTTGGGTATCGGTGCGGGTGCCCAACAAGAAATCCTGGATCAGATTCGCCTGATTGGAGTAAATAATATTGTTATCACCCCGGTAGTAGAGCAAACCGAAGAAGAACTTCAGGCTGAAACGGTAGCCGCCGGTAAAAAACCAAAATTCTCACCGGGGTTATCGCTGGCTGATGCTCAAAGTATTGAAAAGATTATACCAGGTATCGCTAAAATCAGTCCGGAAATTATTCTGGATAAATACTTAATTACTAACGGAATCCGGAGGTCAGCTAAATTGGTGGGGGTAAATAATTACTACTTCGACATAGCCAACTTTGATTTGGACAAAGGTGAGCTATTCAGTGAGCGGCAGCTGCAAAACGGTGAGCGAGTATGTATTATTGGCCAAGGCATCGAAGCACGGTTTTTTAGCGAGCAGGATCCGATAGGAAAGAATATCAAAGTAGGTAATCAGTGGCTGAAGATTATTGGAGTACTAGAACCACGACTTATTACGGACGAAAATATTAGTCAATTGGGTATTCGGAATTATAATATGGATGTGTACGTACCCATCAGCACAGTGCTCGTACGATTCCGTGACCGTTCTATGATTACCCAAGCTCAAATTGAAGCGGCTAAACGACGAAATAGTAGTAACCAGGGAGAGGAAGAAACTACGGTAGCAGAGTTTGATGAGCAGCGAAACTACCATCAGATTGACCGATTGGTAATACAATCTGAAGAAACAAATACTTTAAGCCGCATTGCTGATGTTACATCCCGCATGCTCGAGAGGCGGCACTTCGGTATGGTAGATTTTGAAGTAACAATTCCCGAACTACTTATTAAGCAGCAGCAACGCACCAACCAAATCTTTAATGTTGTGTTGGGAGCCTTAGCTGGTATTTCACTTTTGGTTGGTGGCATCGGCATTATGAATATTATGCTGGCCTCAGTGATGGAGCGGATCAAAGAAATTGGCTTACGGCTAGCCGTAGGCGCGCAGAAAACCGATATTATCGGGCAATTTTTGTTTGAAGCTATCCTAATTAGTATCACCGGGGGGTTAATAGGAATTATCATGGGAATTCTCATCGCCATGGGGATTTCTCGGATTGCCGATATACCCACCGTCATCACTCCATTTTCCATTATTTTATCGTTTGGCGTAGCCGCTACCGTGGGTTTGATCTTCGGTATTGCTCCCGCTCGCCGAGCTGCTAACCAAGATCCTATCACCTCGCTTCGCTATGAATAAAACTTTCTGGATTGCATTTTTTCTGTTACTGCCCGCTATTAAACCCGCAGTAGCCCAGGATTCGCTTGCTCAACAGTACAATCTGTTTGAAATTGTCGACTTAGCATTAGGCCGCTCACCCGCTGCCCTGCAAGCCGAAACCCGACGTGAAAATCGCTATTGGCAGTGGCGATCATTCCGGTCTAATTATATGCCGCGCGTGTATTTGAGTGGTGAATTACCTAACTTCACTAGAGCCAATGAGCCGATCACTCAAGAGGATGGAACAGTAGAGTTCCGGCCGGTAAGCCAGAATTTCTCTAATCTTAGTTTGTTCGCTACTCAGTCAATTGGCTACTCCGGGACACAAATTTTTCTAAACTCAAACGTTCAGCGATTCGATGATTTTGAGCGGAATACTACCCGATTTAGCGGTGAGCCTGCATCCATCGGTATGAGGCAACCATTATTCCAATATAATTATCTGAAATGGGATCGGTTGATTGAGCCGCTACTTTTCGAGGAATCAAAAAGGGGGTATAAAGAAGATGTGGAGGAGATAGCCATTGAGGCAACCGAAAGATATTTTGATGTATTAGATGCTCAGGTAAATCAGGCTATTGCCACTAAAAACCTAGCGAATGCCGATACGATCTATCAGATTGCCCAGGGCCGTTATAATCTGGGAACAATTCCCGAAAATGAACTGCTTCAACTGGAACTTAACCTAATGCAAGCCCGACAGGATGTAGCCCAGGCAGAACTTGATTTAGAAACTTCAACGTTACGAATGAAATCATTTATCGGCTTAAATGAAGAAGCAGATATAGTGCTGGCCCTTCCCAACAATATACCAGGTTTTGAAGTGAGTGCGCAGACCGCTATTCAGGAAGCCTTCAAAAACCAGAGCGATGCGGTAGGTTTTGAAAGAAGGCTACGTCAGGCTGAGAGCGAAGTTGCTCAGGCTCGGGGAGATAACGGACTCAATATAGATATTTATGCTACCTACGGTCTTACTAACCGCTCCGATAAGTTTACCGAGATTTATAATAATCCCGAAAATCAATCTCGGGTACGTGTTCAGTTTGAGGTGCCTATCTTAGACTGGGGCCGGGCAAAATCCAGAATAAAGCGAGCCGAAGCCAATTACCAACTGGAACAGTATACTATTGAGCAGGAAAGAGTAAACTTTGAGCAGCGGGTCTTTACCCAAGTACGCACTTTTGATATGCTGCGCGATCAGATAGAGATTGCTGAGGTGGCCGATGATATTGCCGACCGTAGTTACGAAATTGCCAAGCAGCG
>CAKZPJ010000186.1 GCA_937138955.1 uncultured Flammeovirgaceae bacterium
TGTACACTGGCTATAGGCAGTACCATGTGTTTAAAAGTTAATTCAGAAGTTGGGAGACGGAAGCTGCCATTGTGCAAGCCGAAGTCTGAAAGTTAGATGGTTGAGAATTCACCGAAACTACGAAATTGACTACGAGCTAATGGTGAAGAATCAATCAGTAATTGAACCATCTATTATTCAACAACCGTTCACACATTCTAACAATCATTCAATAAATCAGATTTATGAGTTTACAGTGTGGAATTGTGGGTTTACCCAACGTAGGAAAATCTACTTTGTTTAACGCTCTTTCCAGTGCTAAAGCCGAAGCGGCTAATTTTCCTTTTTGCACTATTGAACCCAATGTGGGGGTGGTGTCCGTACCCGACCATCGGCTAAAAGTTTTAGAAGAACTAGTAAACCCTCAAAAGGTAATTCCTACCACCATAGAGTTTGTAGATATTGCTGGTTTGGTAAAAGGAGCTAGCAAGGGCGAAGGACTAGGCAATAAATTTCTGGCTAACATTCGGGAGGTAGACGCGATCATTCACGTAATCCGCTGCTTTGTGGATGACAATGTAGTGCACGTAGCCGGAAGTGTCGATCCGGTGTTTGATAAAGAAGTGATCGATGCCGAACTACAACTAAAAGACGTGGAGTCGGTGGAGAAAAAAATTATGCGGCTGGAGAAGATTGCTAAGTCAGGAGACGCTAAAGCCAAGAAGCAACTCCTTACTTTACAGACCTACAAAGCTCACCTAGAAGCCGGTAATAACGCCCGGTCGATAGACGTACCCGAAGATGATAAAGAGGCAGTAGCCGACTTATTTTTGCTCACAGCCAAACCGGTAATCTACGTAGCCAACGTAGATGAGGCTTCAATTAACACCGGTAATGAGTACGTGAATGCGTTGAAAGAGGCCGTTAGCCAGGAGCAGGCGGAAATATTGCTGATCAGTGCCGCTATAGAATCGCAGATTGCCGAACTAGACCCGGAAGAGCGCTCACTCTTTCTGGAAGAATACGGGCTGGAAGAGTCAGGGCTGGATAAGCTCATTCGTGCCTCCTACCGATTGCTTGAATTAATTACCTACTTTACCGCTGGCGAAAAAGAAGTACGGGCTTGGACAATTGTAGACGGTTGGAAAGCTCCTCAGGCTGCCGGGGTAATTCATACCGATTTTGAGAAGGGATTTATTAAGGCTGAAGTAATCAAATTACTGGATTATCAGCAGTACAAATCAGAGTTAGCCGTGAAAGAGGCCGGGAAAATGGCGATAGAAGGAAAAGAATATACGGTACGGGATGGCGATATCATGCATTTTCGGTTCAATGTGTAAAATCATAGATCTAATATTCTGATTTTCGGTTATTGATTGTTTTTTTTTTAACTTAGACAAGAATTAGGTATTTATACACATTTTTTTTAGTTATTCTTAAACAATTTGCTTGCTAATCCATTTTCTTGTAATGGGTACTACTATCCATACTTTTTAATCTTATTCTGTAAATCTAAACTGAGGTATTTTTGAGGGTACGTATTGTTTTCATATTGAAGAATAAAGGCTCGTACGTTCCTTTCCACCACCAATATCTACTAGCCCAACTCATTAAAGGTATTATGGTGCGCGGGGGCGAAGAGCGCTTTATTAATACTGATGTATACAACTTTTCGGGACTGAAGGGGCAAACTAAGATTAGCCGCAACGGTCTGCATTTTTACTCTAGCCGAGTTACCCTGGTCTTTTCGGCTAGCAGCCGAGAGTTGATTGATTATTTTTTAAAGCATCTGTTTTCATTTCCACAAATTGATGTGGGAACCATGATGTTAATACCGGAAGGGGCGGAAGTAGAAGGCGAGGCTGAACTAAGTGACGTCATGAAATTCGTTTGTATTTCGCCCTTAGTATTGGTTAAGCCTTCGTTTAATGATGATCGAGGGAAACGCTTTATCTTGCCTACTACCGACACCTTTTCAGATTTGCTATACGAGTCTTTAATGATTCGGATGGAGAGTTCCGGCCAATTTACATCTGAAGAGCTGGAGCAGTTTTATAAATTTCAGTTAGTACCAGATAAGGATTATCTGATTCGTATTCGAGAACAGCAGAAGAAATTTGCCCGTATTTATCCGCTCTATGATCAGGATGTGAAGTACGAAGTACGCGGTTATACTTTTCCCTTTACCCTATATGCTGCTCAGGAAGTGCAGCGATTTATCTTCACGAATGGGCTAGGATTATATACTCACAAAGGATTTGGTATGCTGGATATAGCCGGAGCCGATCCGGGTAAGAAAACGCAGAAGTACGAATTCGATACTTCTCTGGCGTATCACTCCAACCGATAAATACTATTAGCGATTTAGTTCAGTAGATGCTACCCGGGTGTAACCGGCCAAGATATCACCCCTTGCCCCAATAGGTCTGGTATAAACTAGTATATCATACTGGTTTTCTACTTCGTAGAAACTTCCCTCAAATACGTACGGGCT
>CAKZPJ010000187.1 GCA_937138955.1 uncultured Flammeovirgaceae bacterium
CCCTGCCGATATTGAATCAATCGAAATTCTAAAAGATGCTTCCGCTACAGCCATCTACGGTTCCCGGGGAGCAAACGGGGTAGTTATTATCACTACAAAGCGAGGAAAAGTTGGCGCACCTAAAATTGATATCAACTCCTACTACGGCGTGCAAACGGTAACTAATACTGTAGACATGTTAAGTTCGCGAGAATATTTACTGCTAATGGATGATGCTGCCCGACAGGACAACCGCGCTTTAGGCACTGACTACGAAGAAAACTATGTTTCTGACATTTGGGGCTATGACCCCAATGATCCTGAACTAAGAAATACTGATTGGTACGGTGAAATTTTCCGAACTGCTCCTATCCAAAGCCACGATATCTCAGTATCTGGAGGTAACGAACGTACTCAATACTTCACCTCTTTAGCTTACTTTGATCAGGAGGGTACCCAAATCGGTACGGGCTTCGAGCGACTGAGTGCTAGAGTTAATTTGGATAGTAAAATTAACGACTGGCTAGATGTAGGTACTACCATTTCTATAAACCGAACGAACCAAGACCGAACGATCAACGATAACTCGCTCTACGGAGTGGTTATTAATACCCTAGCTGGTGATCCACTTATGCCTGTGCGGGAAGAAGATGGTAGCTACGCGGATCCTTTTAGCTACAATGGATGGTGGATGCTGGATAATCCGGTATTGGTAGCTAATGAATACGAAAGATCGACCAAAACTACCCGAGGGCTAGGGTCGATATTTGCTGAAGTTACATTAACTGAAGGACTAACTTTTCGGCATTCTACTTCCATTGACTATACTAGTTTAACCGATGAATCCTACACTCCTATCATCTCTCGGGAATCTTCTAACGCTAGTGCCAACGGCTTAGGCGTTTACGGGGCTACCGAAGATTTTACTTGGATTACGGAGAACTACTTCTCCTACACCCGTACTTTCGGAGATGTACACAACTTAAACGCAGTGCTGGGAACATCATACCAGGCGTCTAATCGTAATTTCGTAAGTATTGACGGTCAGCAGTTTCCAAGCGATCAGTTTACTAAATTAGATGCCGCTGCTGAAATTACCGACGCAACTACATTGGGTACCCAGTGGGGTTTAGCTTCCTACTACTTTAGAGCGAACTACGGCTTTGATGATCGCTACTTAATTACGTTAACCGGGCGAGCCGATGGGTCTTCCCGTTTTGGGGATAATAATCGCTTCGGATTCTTTCCTTCAGGTTCAGTGGCCTGGCGCATAAGCGAGGAGAATTTCTTTGAGTCAGTTTCTACCGTGTCAGACCTAAAATTAAGAGCGAGCTACGGAGTTACTGGTAATCAAGATGGGATCATTGATAGGGCTACTGGGCGATCTAGAAACTTTCCGGCCAGAGGTTTATTTGGGGTGCGCAATTATCGCGCGGGAGCCACATTAGTACCAACCCAATTGAGCAATGCTAACCTGAGTTGGGAAAGTACGGCACAGTTCAATGTTGGTCTTGATCTAGGTCTTTTTGATAATCGCCTGACCTTAACGACCGACTACTTTATTAAAAATACGGAAGATCTACTATTGGATCGGATTATACCCGGTATCTCGGGATTTTCCAATGTGATTGATAACATTGGGGCGATACAAAACCGAGGATTAGAATTAGCCGTGAGCGGAGTAATTTTAACCGGACCATTGAGTTGGACTTCTTCATTTAATATCTCGTTTATTGAAAACGAAATAAAAAAGCTGGCAGTCAATGATCAAGTGGTAGGCGATGCTCATATTCTTTCGGAAGGGCAACCTATCGGCACTTTTTATCTAATAGATCAAGACGGGGTTGATCCACAAACCGGTGATATGATATGGGATGACTTTAACGGTGATGGAGCCATTAACTCGGGCGACCGACAGATAGTGGGCAATGTTCAGCCTGACTTTTTTGGTGGGTTCAACAATACTTTCAGCTATAAAGGGATTGACCTAAGCTTTCTGTTTCAATTTTCGGTCGGAAACGAAATATTCAACCACAGTCGGGCTCACTACGAGAACCTGGGATGGAGCCGCATTGGTACCGGATTCCCTTTGCCTGATGGAAACAATCACGTGCTGGCGCGAGACCGATGGCAAGAGCCAGGCGATGTAACGAATATTCCACGGGCATCGCTTGAGAATGGAAACTGGCGAGAGTATTCCTCGCGGTGGTTGGAAGATGGTTCGTTCTTACGGTTAAAGACCTTCAACTTGGGCTATAACTTTCCCCAAGAGTTAGTCTCGAGAATTCGAATAAGTAATTTGAGAGTATACGTTCAGGGCCAGAATCTGTTAACGTTCACTAACTATACAGGAGCAGACCCGGAGGTGAGTCAAAATGCCCGTGACCCTAGAGTTGCTGGAGAAGACTTTGGAACCCTTCCCCAAACTAGAAGCCTTAGTGTGGGAGTAAATATTGGACTTTAAAAAATCATATAATGAAAAGCATATATATATTATTATTCGTTGGGTTGCTAGTTTTCTCCTGCGATGTTCTTGAGCCACAACCCCAGCAAGAGTTAGATGCTAGCACCGCTCTGGTTGATGCTGGATCAGCCGCTGGTATTTTGTCTGGGACATACTCCCTAATGCAAGATATCGACTACTATGGTTTAGAATACATTATGAACAATGACCTTCTAGCTGATAATGCGGTGTTTGAAGGATTTTTTGATTCACAACTAGAGATGGATCAGCAGGCCGTTCCCAATACTAATATTTGGATCACCGACGTTTGGCCCGATATTTACGTAGTCATTAGCTCCGCCAATCTTCTGATTACTGGGGTCAATAATATTGAAGACCCCGCACTAGACAAAGATGCTGTACTAGGAGAAGCACACGCCGTGCGGGCGTTAGGCTACTTTGACCTGCTTCGCTATTTTGGGGAGCACTACGATAATTCGTCTGCATTCGGGGTTCCGGTAATCCTGGAGCCAATACCTAATAATGACTTTAACCAAATACCGGATCTACCTCGTAGTTCGGTTGCCGAAGTGTACGACCAAATTATCAACGATCTTGATATGGCTATCCCATTACTAGCAGGTAGTGATGATACTGGTACAATGAACTATTGGGCAGCTCTTAGCTTAAGAGCTAGAGTGAATTTGTATCAACAAAACTATGACCAGGCTTTAGCCGATGCCGACTCGGTAATCACTAGAGGGCCGTTTGTTTTAGAGCCTAATTTAGACGATGTGTTTTCTACTACAGAATCTTCGGGAGAATCTATCTTTGAGATTGAATTCAACGAACAGGATCAGAGTGAGTATAATACATACCTATTCAGAAGGGATGAGTATAATGTAGATACTACCTTGTTAAATTCATTTGAAGAAGGCGATGCCCGAGCTAACTTCTTTACCAATTTGCGGGGTCGTGATCGGACTACGAAGTATTCGGATAATACTAACTCTAATAATGCGAAGATATTCCGGTTGGCCGAGCTATACCTCATTCGTTCGGAAGCAGCTGTGTTCTCAAGTGATGATTCCAACGCTGGTACGGCTGATTTAAACGCAATACGTAATAGAGCTGGGCTGGAAGATTTGGCAGCGATAGCTTCTACCGAGGATTACGTAGATGCTTTGCTATCTGAAAGAAGGGCTGAACTTAACTTTGAAGGTCACCGCTTCTTTGATTTAGTTCGTTTGGGACGAGCACAAGCAGTACTGGGTCTAGAATCGTTCAGAAGAATTTTGCCGATACCGCGTACCGAACTACAAGTTTCCGATGCGTTGGTGCAAAATCCGGGTTACTCAGCTGAGTAACTTATTGAGCTACTCTTAATAAACCGGAAACGGGAGTCTGGAGATCAGGCTCCCGTTTTATACCGTCATAATCTCTTTTTCTTTCGTCTGAAATACGCTTTCTACTTTAGCGGTATATTGATCTGTTAGCTCTTGTACCTTGTCTTCACCGCGTTTTACTTCATCTTCCGAAACGTTCTCTTTGAGTAAGTCTTTAATACTATCATTCGTATCTTTTCGGACGTTTCGTATACTGATTTTTCCGTTTTCAGCCTCACTTTTTGCCTGTTTCACCAACTGTACTCGTCGCTCTTCAGTAAGTGGAGGAATATTCAAACGAATTAGTTCGCCATCGTTCTGAGGGTTTAAACCCAAATCCGAATTCATAATTCCTCGCTCAATTTCGCTTAGCAGATTCTTCTCCCAAGGTTTAATCATAATAGTACGGGCATCTGGAGTAGTGATGGAAGCCACCTGATTAATGGGAGTGGAGTTTCCGTAGTATTCCACCATTAGGCCATCCAGCATATTGGGAGTTGCTTTACCTGCCCTAATTTTTGCAAACGCCTGATGAACGTGAGAGAGCGACTGATCCATCAATTGTTTGGCTTCATCTAGATAAAGTTCGATTTCTTCAACCATGCGTATAAAAAGTTAGGTTTCAGTATTGAAAACATGCGTAAGGCAGCGAACTTACTAAAAAATGGAAAAAATTCTTAATTAATCAGCGTTCCTACCTCTTGTCCGTTAATCAGATTAAATAGATTGCCAGGTTTATTCATATCAAAAACAATGATGGGCAGGTTATTTTCTTGGCAGAGGGTAAAAGCCGTCATGTCCATTACATTAAGTTTTTTCTGAAAGACTTCGCCAAAAGTAATCGTAGAAAACCGGGTAGCTGTTGGGTCTTTTTCCGGGTCAGCTGTGTATACTCCATCAACGCGGGTTCCTTTCAGCACCACATCAGCTTCAATCTCAATAGCTCGTAAGCTGGCAGTTGAGTCAGTAGTAAAGTACGGATTACCGATACCCGCCCCGAAAATAACAATGCGACCCTTTTCGAGGTGGCGAATGGCCCGACGGCGAATGAACGGCTCACAAACTTGTTCCATTTTAATGCCGGACATCAGCCGGGTGTAGACCCCAGTCTGCTCTAGAGCACTTTGTAGAGCCATACCGTTGATAACGGTCGCCAGCATTCCCATGTAATCACCTTGAACGCGATCCATACCCGAATTCTGAGCTTGTACGCCCCGAAATATATTCCCGCCGCCAATGACGATAGCCACTTCTACCCCGGTATCTTTTACCCGCCTAATTTCTTGGGCGTACTGGTGAATTCGTTCCGGGTCAATTCCGTAGGGTTGGTTTCCCATCAGGGCTTCACCACTTAGTTTTAAAAGAATGCGTTGGTACTTCATGCGGGTCGTTTGATTAGTCGTAAATTAGATGCAAGTAACGCAAATTTATCTAAGTGAAAAGAAGAGTGTAAGGAAAAGTTATGAATAGTGTTTAGGTGTTTTAGTGTTATAGTTCTGAGTCTACAATTGAAGAATTTAAGTGTTAAACTACAGTACTATAACACCTCGCACAGTAACACCATAACACTCGATTATTCAAAACTAACCAGTATCTGGTTTTTCTCGACACTCTGTCCGGTTTCTACTGAAATTGCTGCAATTGTGCCCGAAGCCGGAGACTTAATGGCATTTTCCATTTTCATTGCTTCCAGCGTAAGCAATTTATCACCGGCTTCTACTGAGTCGCCTTCACTGATGCTGATCGCCCGAATCAGGCCGGGCATTGGGCTGCGCACTTCTTTTACCACTGCTTCTGCAGTGGCATCCATGCCTAAGGTTTCTAATAACTTATCAAGATCGGATTGCAGTTGTATCGATATCTTTTTTCCATTTACTGAGATAATAAAGTGCTTGGTGTCGTAATTAGCTTCTATCACCTCAGCGCGATAAGATTTATGCTGATGAATTATGTGAAAGTGGGACTCGGAAAGCTGATGAATATCTAGCGGAACTGCTTGCTGATTGACTTCAATAGATTCAGCATCAACCTCAACGGTTAAGGTATTAGTACTATTAACAGTGGCTTGGTACATAGCGTAAAAGAAGTGTTCGTAAGCAAGGTACAAACAATTAGCTAAAGCTATTGATGATCGCTTGGAAATGCTCTCGGTACTTGGGACCAATAGATATTCTGACTTCGCCAATATGAATATGATTATCCCGAATAGTATCAATATGATTTAGCGATACAATATATGACCGCTGAATTTGAACGAAACCGGAAGCTGGTAACCCAGATAAAGCTTGTTTGATCGTTGACCGTACCAGTACCTTTTCGTTTTGCAGATGATACGTCACATAATTACCGTTGCCTTCAATGTATCTAACATCCTGGTACCTGATTTTAGAACGTTCGCCGCCGGTTTTTACAAAGAAAAATTCCAGAAGCGCATTGCTCGATGTACGAAGCCGATTTTGTGCCTTGAGAACTGCGGCGTGAAACCGGGCAAATTCAAACGGTTTTAGCAAATAGTCTACCGCCTCAACATTATAACTTTCCAGCGCGTATTCACTGTAGGCCGTAGTAAAAATGATAAGTGATTGGCTTTTCTGAATGATTCGGGAAAGTTCCAGCCCCGACATATCAGGCATATTGATGTCTAAAAATATAAGCTGAATGCGGTTTTCTTCTAGAAAATTTAGGGCTTTAAACGGATTAGTAAATGTCTCAACTAATTGCAAAGAGGCAA
>CAKZPJ010000188.1 GCA_937138955.1 uncultured Flammeovirgaceae bacterium
GGAGGCTT
Source organism: uncultured Flammeovirgaceae bacterium (assembly GCA_937138955.1). Classification (GTDB taxonomy): domain Bacteria; phylum Bacteroidota; class Bacteroidia; order Cytophagales; family Cyclobacteriaceae; genus Tunicatimonas. Next base: position 9 of record CAKZPJ010000188.1, read on the forward strand.
CTGGGGATTCATCCGTAAATAAAGACAAAAACGAGCGAAGTAAAGATGATCGGCCTAAAAACGACCGCTCCAATAACAACAAAGACCGGTCTAGCGACGATTCACGAAAAGGCCGCGATAATCGTGATTCAAGGAACTCTCGTGATCAACAACGTGACCAGCGAGATGGTAACCGCGACAAAAAGCGGAACGATGATAAAAAGCAAAACCAGATGGTACCGATCAAAGAATTTGACGGAGCCATTGAAAATGAAGGTGTCCTAGAAATTATGCAGGACGGCTACGGCTTCCTTCGCTCATCCGATTACCACTATCTAGCTAGTCCTGACGATATCTACGTATCTCCCTCTCAGATCAAATTGTTTGGTTTGAAGACCGGAGATACTGTCCACGGACAAATTCGTCCGCCTAAGGAAGGGGAAAAATACTTTGCTTTGCTTCGGGTATCTTCTGTTAACGGAAAAACGACAGATGATATTCGTGATCGGGTTCCATTTGAGTACTTAACGCCGCTTTTTCCTGAAGAGCGCTTAAACTTGTCTACCAAAGCCGGACACTACTCAACCCGAATTCTAGACTTATTTTCGCCCATTGGTAAAGGACAACGGGGTATGATTGTTTCTCAGCCAAAGTCGGGTAAAACGGTGCTACTAAAAGAAATTGCCAACGCGATTGCTGAAAATCACCCGGAAGTATACCTTATCATCTTACTGATTGATGAACGGCCCGAGGAAGTAACTGATATGGCGCGCTCGGTGAAAGCTGAGGTAGTTGCCTCTACGTTTGATGAGCAGGCTGAAAAACACGTAAAAGTAGCTAGTATTGTGCTTGAAAAAGCTAAACGCATGGTAGAGTCTGGTCACGATGTAGTGATTTTACTGGATTCTATTACTCGTTTAGCTCGAGCCTACAACACGACTGTACCTTCTTCCGGTAAAATATTGTCGGGCGGCGTGGATGCTAATGCACTGCACAAACCCAAGCGTTTCTTTGGGGCAGCCCGAAACGTAGAAAATGGTGGTTCTCTTACCATTATCGCTACCGCTCTGATTGAAACTGGTTCTAAGATGGATGAAGTGATCTTTGAAGAATTCAAAGGAACGGGAAATATGGAACTACAACTGGATCGTAAGCTTTCTAACAAGCGGATTTATCCAGCCATTGACGTTCCGGCTTCTGGCACTCGTCGCGAAGATTTGTTGATGGACCGAGAGGAATTATCGAGGGTTTGGATTTTGCGCAAGCTTATGTCTGACATGACTTCCAACGAAGCCATTGAGTTCTTGCTCTCTCGAATGAAAGGGACGCAGAACAACGATGAGTTCTTGATTTCTATGAACGGGTAGTTCCCCTTTAATAATCAGACGACTTATTAAGCCAGCCCAACCGCTGGCTTTTTTTATTCTTTACCGTCCACAAAATCCTGTAGATAACGATAAGGTTCGGTTAGCTTTCCGTTTTCAGTAATGGTAGCGCGGGCAATCATTCCACTCTGATCATCTCCTAGCAAATTGGGCAAAACCTGCTCTAGTAGTGCTTCGCCAAACGCTCGGGAGGCGTCGCGAGGTAATTCCGACGGTAAATTATCAATCGCCATTACCGAAACGGTATCCTGATCTTTATAAGGTTCTACTACTTGATCATTCCAAGGGTTATAATCGTAAATCGGATCATCAATCGTCGAAGGCTGCTTGGTAGAAGGAATAGAACCCTCAATATCACAAGTGATATCAGCAATTACCTTAATTTTAAACCCTTCTTTCATCATCTCTTCCCGATAAAATAGAACTGGTGAATTGGAATCCCAGTAAGCGCCAGCCACTAGTAGGTCGGTTTGCTGAGCAAAGGGTAAAAAGCCAGGTTCGAACTGCTCAGGGTTATCATAAAACTCCTGTTTTTGAAATGGCTTACCATCTTTTCGCTGATTATACTGCGTTACCTCTAGCTGAGTATACACCGGTGTTTGATAGTTTTGTTTCAGATAATCACCAGTGGCCACCCGCCGAATGCCTATTTCATCGAGCACTTCAGCGGCACCTTGGGCTACTCGACCAGTTCCGGTAATAGCGATCTTAATAGCTGGGAGTTTGATCTTCGCGTATTCCGTGCGTAAGTCAGCTAAGTCAAAGCAGTCTTTTGCTCGCCGAACGTCGTACAAACCAAATTTCTTCCCAAAAGTGTATAAACCATTGTAGACTCCCACAATTCCGGCAAATCGACCAAAAGCTACCACTCGGCTATTCTGCTGATCGGTAAGTCGTTCATAGTCAATAAGTCGTATATTCTTATCCAGAATAGCTCGAAGTAAGTCCCGATTATAGGCTTGCTTTTTAATAGTGTGCGAGAAGAAAAAATAAGTTTTGTTGGCAATCAGATTATTAATCGGCACTTCTTTCACTCCCATCAGAATATCAGCCGACTGTACTGAATCTACTATTGGAATACCGGTTTGTTGGTACTCTTGATCGGGGAAGCAACGCAGTGTACTGCTTTGGCAAACTACATCTGCCTGAAACTTTTCTCTAACCCGTACTGCTTGATCGGGTGTTAGCGGAACCCGATGATCTACCGGAACCTTATCTTCCCGAATTAGAGCAATTATTTTTTTGTTCATCTGATAGTGTATTGTCCGTTTCTGATGCCTCTTCCAAAAAACTAGTACAAATAGTTCTACTGAAAAATTCCGAATGCAAAAGTAGAGAAAAGTTTGCGAACGTAGACCCCTCTCTTCAACTGATTACTAAAGAGATACACAACGATAGTATGCATAATCAAAAACCAACAAAGTAGTAAATGTTTTCAAGTGTTTACGTGCCCAATTATACCAAAGAAATGCAAGATAGAATATCGATTTGGCTCAATCGATGATTAAAGAACTATGCTGAATGGTATGAGGTCAATTTTGAGAAAAAGCCAATATTCTATTTAGACAATTATGATATGACGGCTCACGGGGCTAAAAACAAACGTAGATCACTTTACTTAGATTTATCCTGGTAAGTAAGCGAAGGGGAATCAGGCAAATGCGACTGATCATTCTCTTTGATAATCTCAAACCGCTGATCATTAGCGTAATAGTGTAGTAGGTACAAGCCAAGGTTGGCATGTTTGAATTGATCCATATCTCGTAAGTCACGGTTCATCATGAGGCAGAGAAATATTCGCATTGCCCGACCGTGCATACAAATCAGTACTTGCTTTTGCTTAGAGTAAGACAAAATACGCTCGAGTGCTGGCTTTTGTCGCTCTTGTACCATTAGCGGGCTTTCTCCTCCTTCAATGGCTACATCTAGTTTACCATCTCTCCATCCGCTGATAATTTTGTTATAGTACGAATGCTCTTCGGTGGTAGGTACTTTTCCTTCCTTTACTCCCCAATTTATCTCATTAAGGCCGGCCAGTTGAGTAGTCGGCAAACCATCTTCCAGAAAACCTTTCACCGACTGAATACTGCGTTGTAGAACTGAGGTATATACGTGATCAAATGAAACATTATGGTAGGTCTTATAGAAAGCTTCCGCTTGTATGTGACCTACTTCATTAAGCGGCGCGTCAATCCCGCTACCCTGCACCACACCTTTCCGGTTATATTCTGTCTGCCCATGGCGAATCAAATAAATAACTTTATCCATAACTTTTATACCCCTATTGCTAGTTAAAGCGGTAAGGAACTAAAAAAGTTATACTGAACAAAGCGTAGTCCATGATAAGCTCCGATATTTCTGTTGATAGCATTAATGCGATGGGAAAAGGCAATATGGTAGAACATTTGGGAATTGAGTTTACCGAGGTTCATACTGATGGACTAACCGCGCGGATGCCCGTTGATCATCGCACCCATCAGCCCATGGGCTTGTTGCACGGAGGTGCTTCGGTCGTGCTGGCCGAGACAGTGGGTAGTGTAGCCTCGCATTTATGTGTAGATGCGGAAAAGTACTACTGCGTAGGTTTAGATATTAACGCTAATCATCTGAAAGCAGTAACTCAGGGTTATGTTTACGGAACGGCCAAAGCCTTACATGTAGGCCGGAGAACTCATGTGTGGGAAATTCGTATTGTCAATGAGAAGCAACAATTAGTATGTATTAGCCGCCTAACGATGGCGGTGGTAGAGAAGTGAAGTAAGGAGAATCATGAAGGAATCAGAAGTTATTACGTCGCAGGGGGCAAACTGGTCGGAGTATGCCTTTGACAACATTCTACGGGCTTTTTTAAACACCTCGTTTCATCATCAATTATCGGTGGCAGCTTGGCGATTACCTAATCAGCCAACCCAACACGTAATTTTAGATACCTCAGATAACATCTCGTCAACCCCGGCTCAAGATCGGGGTTGGCAACTGGAAGACCTTTCGCCAGGCTTTGTTGCTAGCCCATTTATAAATTCTGATGAAAAATCACCCTACGTTCGGGCTGATATATACTATCAGTCGGGTAAATCAGCGTGTCAGACAACTTCTAATGCAAATCAAGCTACTGAAGTATACAATTCTTTGCGGCGGCAATTGAAGCAGAGTAATTCTACTCAGATTCATACGGTTCCGTTAAGTAACTTATTTTCTTGTGCTGGGTCAGCTACGTTCAGTAACATTGTAGCGAATGCAGTTGAAGCCATTGAGCAAGGCGATTTTAAAAAGGTGGTTCCATCCCGCAGCAAGCTGGTTTCTCTTGCTGACAATTTCGATGCTGCCCACACATTTCAGCAACTTTGCGAGGCTTATCCGGCAGCGTTTGTCTCACTGTTTTCAATTCCAGGAGTGGGAACCTGGATGGGAGCCTCGCCCGAAATATTAGTGAGCACCTATTCAGAAAGACAGCGCAAAATGTTCCGAACCATTGCTTTGGCGGGAACCCAGCCGGTACAAGGAAAAAACCCATTAAAGAATGCTGCTTGGCGACAGAAGGAAATTGAGGAGCAGGCGATGGTAAGCCGCTATATCATTAACTGTTTCAAAAAAATACGCCTGCGTGAGTTTGATGAAGATGGACCTAAGACTACCGCAGCGGGCAACTTACTGCATCTTCGTACTGACTTTACGGTCGATATGGAAGCTACTAATTTTCCTGAGCTAGGTTCGGTTATGCTTCGGCTACTGCACCCTACTTCCGCCGTCTGCGGAATGCCGAAAGCAACCGCCTTAGAGTTTATACAGCAGCAAGAGGGCTACGACCGCTCATTTTTCAGTGGTTTTTTAGGTCCGGTAAACATGCAGGACGAAACCCACCTGTTCGTGAACCTTCGCTGTATGCAATTGCTTGATCAACAAGCAGCTTTATACGCCGGAGCCGGAGTGACTATTGATTCGGAACCTCATCGCGAATGGGAGGAAACCGAAATGAAAATGCGAACCATGCAACAGTTTTTAATGATTGATGATCAATGTTAATGAGGTTGCTCTTCATTCACCACTAATCACTTCTCCATCACAATGCTTTCTGGTTGTAGTTTCCCTGTGAAATAATCTAGTGCGGTTTTCTGGAAGATGAGTTGATAATTAGCTTGCGCTTGGTTGGCTTGCGCTCCTACAAAAGCAGCATTTACTAAGCTCAAATCTAACACATTACTTACCCCTAAACGAAATCGCTCCCGTTCTGCTTCCAATGCTTTTTCTGCCGCTTTTACCTGGGATTCAGCCGCTACAATTCGTTGCTTAGCGGCTTTATAGTCGGCTACTGCGGTTTGTAATTGCTCAAAGGTATTACGCTTCAAATCCTCGAGTTCTAATTCTGCATTATTCATCAGTTGTTTGTTACGCTGCACTGCGGCGTAGTTATCTAGGTTACTGAAAATAGGAACGTTTAAGTTAAGTCGTAAAACGCTTACTCGATTGATATCAAATATCTGATCAGAAAATGTTCGCTCAAATAGCGTAGAATACTGAGAACCAATAGAATAGCCAGCACTGATGCGAGGCATATATCCCGAGCGGGCAACTTTTATTCCGTACTGATTGGCTTGGATTGTATTTTCTTGTTGCTTAATATCATAGCGGCTGGCAACGGCTTGATTGTACGCTTCTTCAATGTTAATGTCTTCTGAAAGAATCTCCCACTGATTGATATCCGGTTCGGCAAAGGACCAGTCAGCAAATGGATCAATCTGAAGCAAGCGGATAAGTTGCACTTGACTGATGGTAAGGGCATTTTCGGCTTCTACAACCAGTAGTGCTACTCGTTTAGTCTCTGCCTCCTGGTTATACAGATCAGCAATGTTAAACTGAACCCCACTCTCTACAAAAGTACGGGTGCTCTCCAACAACTCTTCTTGCTGCTCTAAGTTGGCTTGCTGAATACGGAGGAGTTCTTGATTAAGTAATACTTGTAAATACTGCTGAGAAACGTTAAAAGTGACATCCTGCTTGGTTTGATTAATCAAGTTAATCTGGGCTTCGGCATTTTTTTGTGATTGACGTAGCTGATTGATATTTCTAAAACCATTAAAAAGAGTTACGTTCGCTCCAATTCCTCCATCTAATCGGTTGTTAATCTCCTCAGTAAAATCTCCCGCAGTTTGGTCGAACTGCCGCCCATATATACGAGTGCCTCCTGCCTCAAACCCGATGGAAGGAGCAAACTGAGCATACGCCTGAGATCGTTCGGCCCGGCTTACTTCCAGTAGATTTTGTTGCTGCTGAATTTGAATATTCTCTCGCAGGGCAATACTTACGGCTTCTTCGTAAGTCAGCGTATTATCTTCCTGGGCCCAGGCGGAAAGACTTATGAATATGGTTAGAAAAAATAGGGGTAGTGCTAATCGTTTCATGTTATGCGTTCTGTTCTTCTTTCTGTATTTGTTCGTCGCTCTGGATAGCTCCATCGACAATGTTGACAATACGGTCGCTGTAACTGGCACCTTCTTCCGAGTGGGTTACCTGGATGATGGTCATCCCTTCGGTATTAAGCTGCTTGAAAAGCTCCATCACTTGTCGCCCCTGTTCGGAGTGTAAGTTTCCGGTAGGTTCATCGGCTAAGAGCAGTTTGGGTCTACCGGCAATAGCCCGAGCTACTCCTACTAGTTGCTGCTGCCCACCCGAAAGCTGCTCGGGGAATAAATCCTTCTTGGCCACCATCTGAAAGCGGTCGAGCAATTCGGCTACGCGAGCTTTACGTTCTTTACCTTTCATATTTTGGTAGAGCAACGGGGTTTCAATGTTTTCAAATACCGTTAATTCATCAATTAAGTGATAGGCCTGAAATACGTAACCGATGGTGTGTTTCTGCAACTCACTGCGCTGGCGCTCTCGCAGTTTATGCACTGGCTGGTCGCGCAGGTAATACTCGCCCGCCGAAGGTGGATCAAGCAATCCGATGATATTAAGTAAAGTAGATTTCCCGGCTCCGCTAGGCCCCATGATGGTCATAAACTCTCCTTCCTTTACTTCTAGGTCAATGCCCTTCAGAATAAACGTTTTCTTAAATCGGGACTGAATGAATTTGTCTACATCAATAAGTTTGAGCATAGTATAGTAATTATAAAGATGTTAGTTAATATTAATTATCAAAGATGTTTCACCAATCTCACATTGAAGCTATAGCAAGAGTTGATGTAGTATATCGGGTAGATCCATGACTACGGTTTTGATATGCCAACAAATATGCCAAGCCCTAATTAGGCGTTTTTGCGTAATTACAGCAGTTTTATCAAGTTTTGACCGTCCGTTTTTGAAATTAAGGTGTACGGAAACGGACACGTTAGATATATAGAAGCATTGGTAGATAATACACTTTATGGCTACTTAATCAGCTATGTAATAAATCGTACTGTTGTGTTATTGAATTATTTCAAGGATACTGTTACATTTGAAATAAAAACAGTGTTATGAAGAGGAAACTTTTGACAATTGTAGCGGGTGCTATGATCTTTTCCCTAACGGGTTGTTACACCCAAATGTGCCCTACGTATTCAGTGAAGCCTATTGAAAAGCCAACGAAGCAGGCAGTACAGTATATGGAAAACGCGCTTGAGAAGGCTTCGTAAATTGGTAAAACAGCAGTGTGTGTATGAATAAGCAGCCAATCGGTTGCTTTTTTTGTTTAAACGAATTCACTACTCGTCCGTAAGATAGCTTAAAAGAAAATTGCCTCTCGGTAGTGAGTCTAAATAGACGAAATCATGCTGACGCTACATCATCAATATATTGCCAATAGTAAGGGGGAGAGAATATCAGTGATAGTTCCGGTGAAGGAGTTTGAGGGTATTCTTCAGAAACTGGAGGATTTAGAGGACATCTACCTTTATGATAAAGCCAAACAGGCCCCTCAGGAGTTTGTAGATGCCGACCAGGCGCTTAAAGAAATTGAAGAAGCACGCGAGAAAGATGTATAGCGTCCGGATAGAACGTAAAGTTTAAAAAAAGCTCAAAAAAAATTCCTGAACCGTACTACACTAAAGTTAAGGCGGCTATTTTATGTTTAGCTAACGATCCCAGACCCTCGAGATGCAAAAATTTAAAAGGAAGAAATAGATATGTATTCGGGTAGCTGGTTACCGTATTATATACGAGATTACGGATAAAGTTCTTCTGGTAGACGTTATTGGTTTAGGTCACCTCAGCAATATTTACGAGTAGAATAATCCTCTTTCACATCTTACAGTTTCTTCACATTTGCAACGTAAACGTAGTGCCCTTGCCTACTTCAGAGGTAGCAGTAAGATTGCCTTGGTGCATTTGCATAATTCGTTGCGAGAGGCTTAAGCCGATGCCAGAGCCATCGCGTTTGGTAGTGTAAAACGGAATAAAGATTCTTTCCAAAGCTTCGGGTTCAATGCCGGAGCCATTGTCGGTAACATCAATAAAAATCCGTTGCTCGTGATCGGCGTAGGCCAAGATTTTGATAATTGGCTCTTCTACTTCATCCAGTGCCTCCGAAGCATTCTTGAGAATATTGATCAGCACCATTTCAATCAACTTACTGTCAATTCGGACAATTAGATTATCGGGAATAGTTACTTCAATAGCTACCCGATCGTGGGCTACTCCGGCTTTAATCAGTTTGACCACTTCCTCAACGAGACCTTTAATCTTTACGCGTTCAAAGTCTGGTTGAGGGATATTGGTGAAATTACGGTAGGCTTCTACAAAAGTCACTAGTCCTTTGCTTCGGTTCTCTATCGTCCGCAAGCTCATGTTAATATCGTCGTAGGCTTCCTGGTCGAATAGCATAGAGCCATTTTGACGAACTACATCTTCCTGAATAATATCGATAGCGGTACCAGCCAGCGAAGCGATCGGAGTAATGGAATTCATAATCTCGTGACGGAGCACTTTGGTTAAGTTTTGCCAGGCTTCAATTTCCTGTTGCTGCAATTCTGATAAGATATTCTGAATAGAAACGAGTTTGTAGGAACTACCCCGCAAGCGAAGTTCGGTAGCATTGATAGACAAATGAAGATCGACACTCGGTTTAATTAACGTTTTAGAACCGGTCGGTAGATTAAGAATGATGTTGTACAGCTCAGGGTTTATTTTAGATAATTCCCGAATTTTGGTCATCTGGTGCGCCTTCAGATACCGTCGGGCGGTGTTGTTGAGCAACTCAATATTCCCTGATTCATCATAAGATAGCAACCCCACGTTTACGTGCTGCACTACCGTTTTTAAATATTGCCAATGCTCTTCCTTCTCCGCACGGGCTTTACGGAAAGCATCAAATACTTCGTTGAACATCCGGTTCAGGTCGCGGAAGCTTTCGCCAAGTTGGCTATCCCGATTAAAACCAGCGGTAAAATCGGAGTACTTAACGGCTTCTAAAAAACGAGTAAGCTTACGATTTGCCTCCAGCACATACTGATACAATTCGTAGATCTGGTAGATCACTAATAGTGAAATGATTACTCCACTGACGTAACGTTCCGTATGAAAGACAAAATAAAGACAGAGTAGCATACTGGCTGCCAGCAGTATAATGCGTACTAGCAGCGTCCACTCAAACCGATTAAATATCATATTTTTCTAGCCTTCGGTACAGCGAAGCTCGGGTCAATCCTAAATCGCCCGCCGCTTTGGAAATATTGCCGCCGTGTTTTTTCAACACTTTACGGATCAATAGCTTTTCTACTTCTTCCAGATCATACTTTTCTAGATGAAGCTCATCTTGATCTTTGCCTTGCCGAGCGTTGTCGGCATTAAAAAAGAAGTCCTCGGGTTGCAAGGTAGGTTTATTACTGAGAATTACCGCTCGTTCTACCGAGTGTTGTAGCTCCCGCACATTACCAGGCCATTGGTACTTCTGCATTCGCTTAATAGCACTAGCACTGATAGAGTGAATTGGTTTATTGTACTTCTTGGAGTACATCGTTAAAAAGTGGGTAGCTAGTGGCTCTAAATCTTCAACCCGCTCGCGCAAGGGTGGTAAATTAATCTCTATCGTATTAATTCGGTACAGTAAATCCTGCCGGAACTCATTGTTCTGTACCATCTCATAAAGGGGCATATTAGTCGCGCAGATGAAGCGCACATCAACGTCGATTACTTTGTTAGAACCCACCGGGGTAACGCGCTTATTCTGAAGAGCCGTGAGTAGTTTGGCTTGCAAGGGTAGGGAGAGGTTTCCGATCTCATCCAAAAACAGCGTGCCTTCTGAGGCAGCTTCAAAACGACCTACTCGATCTTGCTTAGCATCGGTGAAGGAACCTTTCATGTGGCCGAACAACTCACTTTCAAACAGCGATTCAGTAACTGCCCCTAAATCTACATTGATAAATACACTGTTGGTTCGCTCGGAGCGGCGGTGAATGGCTCGGGCAATCACTTCTTTTCCGGTTCCGTTCTCACCCAGAATCAAGACATTGGCATCGGTACTAGCTACTTGTTCAATGGTCTCGAACACTCGTTGCATAGCGGGGCTGCTTCCGATAATATCCTGAAACTTATGATTAAGATCGGCAGTAAGAATTTCCTGCTGAGAGCGTAACTGGTTCACTTCTGATTTGGTAGCCCGAAGTCGTAGGGCGGCCATTACTGTGGCGAGTAGCTTTTCATTATTCCAAGGCTTGAGCACAAAGTCAGTGGCACCTTCTTTAATTGCCCGCACGGCCATGTCCACATCACCGTAGGCCGTAATAAGAATGACTACCGCCGACGGATCTTTTTCCAGAATTTGATCCAACCAGAAATAACCTTCTTTACCGCTACTTACATCTTTAGTAAAGTTCATGTCCAGCAAAATCACATCATACTGCTCATTGCTGATGGTGGCGGGAATTGCCCCCGGGTTTTTCTCAGTATCTACCTGAAGGAAGTGACGTTTCAGAAAAATCTTGGCGGCTTGTAGTACATCTTCATTGTCATCTACAATTAAGATTTTGCCGGTTTTATTAACAGTTCTGCTCATAGTATAGAATGATTAATGAATGGTGAAGAATGAATAATTGACTTGAGATAATCAGTTACTGTGTAACTATTGGTCATCCGTAGTTCATTAATCATTACTCATTATTAGTTATTCATTATTTGTTTGCCAAAGATTGTACCCAATAAGTGAAGGAACAGTTGAACTAGCCATCGCCAAAGGCTAAAAACTAAGCATACGTAGCGTAATTCAACCTTTTCTACCTATAAATACTCTCGGCTGATTAAAATATAAGTGTCCGGTTTCGAACTAGGAACGTACATAAGCGTACAAAGGATGTTCGTTTCCGTACACTTCCTTCTGGTTAAAAGGGCTAAAGAAACGGGTTAAACGCAGTTTTTAGTTTTGGCACAGTGTTCGTAACTCTGGTAACCGAGCTACTACACAGCCTTTTAGAATTAATTAAAATTATACCGTCAAGATTCAGATAAGTTATGGGAATGGACCGAAAAATAAAGAAGAAAACATGGACAACCGGACGTATACTCGGGATTGGCCTAGGGTTGGTCTTTGTGTCGTTCATTTTGTATAGTTTTCTTTTTGCTGACAACCGATCTAAGTTAAATGTAGATGAAGAGAAAATAACCGTTTCTACGGTAGAGCAAGATATTTTTCAGGAGCGTATTCCTGAGACTGGAATTGTGATGCCTAGCCAGACTATTTACATGGATGCGGTAGAAGGTGGAGTGGTTCGCAAAATTATACTAGAATCTGGTGCCTTAGTAGAACGAGGTGATACAATTATGATATTAGACAACTCTAGTCTACAGTTGGAAGTGATGCAACGGGAATCTCAACTATATGAGCAACTTAACATTATGCGGAACACCCGCCTTGGCCTCGACCAGAATGATATAAATCAGAAAACTCAACTAGCTCAGATTGATTACCAATTACAATTGTTAGAACCTCAGTACCGACGTTTTAAAGAACTAGCTAGTAAGAAACTAATTTCTCAGCGTGAACTAGAGGAAGTAGAAGAACAGTACGAATACAACAAGCGCCTAAAAGACTTAACCTATCGTTCTTACCAGTCCGATTCAGTTTCTCGCTCTCTGCAACTTAACCAGATTCGCCTATCAGAAGATCGGATGAACCGAAGCTTGGAGGCAGTTGGAAAGATTCTAGACAACCTAGTAGTTACCGCTCCGACTAATGGCTTGCTAACCACGCCCGACTGGGAACCAGGTCAGTCAATTACACCGGGTGAGCGGCTGGGACAAGTGGCCTTGCTAGATAGCTTCAAAGTACGAGTGGCCATTGACGAATTGTATTTACCTCGCATTGATGTAGGGCAGCAAGGCACTTGGAACCCGACCGGAAACACCTACCGTCTAGAGATTTATAAGAAGTACCCAACCGTAAGTGAAGGTAACTTTGAAGTAGACATGAAATTTATAGGTGAAACACCGGAACTTCGTCGGGGACAGTCGCTTCGTATTCGCTTGGAGCTAGGTTCTTCGGAGGAAGCCATGCTACTAGCTACCGGTGGGTTCTTCCGCGATACCGGAGGCAACTGGGTATTCGTGCTTAACAACGATGGGTCAAGAGCCTACAAGCGAGATATTCGGCTGGGCCGCAAGAATCCCGAAAACTACGAAGTGCTGGAAGGGCTAGAGCCAGGTGAGCAAGTGATTACATCGTCGTATGAGAATTTCGGGGATAATGAAGTGTTGGTGTTTTAGGTTTTGGGGATTAGGTCTTGGGCTTTAGAAAGGTGGAATAGTGATTGATTTTAGAACATTGCGAGTTTGGGGGAGCTTTCACGAAATAACACTAAAGGTTTACACGCTTATGAAAGATTTTCCGGCGTCTGAAACCTACGGCTTGACATCTCAGATTCGGCGAGCCTCAGTATCAATTACTGCCAATATTGCGGAAAAATGCGGAAGGTCGTCCGACGCTGAGTTAAATCGTTTTTTAATTATTGCTATGGGTTCAGCTAGCGAATTGGAGTATGAATTATTACTGGCTAAAGACCTAAACTACATTTCACCAACTGACTATGAGCAGATACAGGAAGATATCATTGCCGCTAAAAAGATGTTGAACAATTTTATAAAAAAGGTAAAATCAAGGATTTGATAAGCTAAACTCCCAAATCCTAATCCCTAAAATCTAAAACCGAAAATTCTATGATTCGCACAAACAACTTAAAGAAAGTATTCATCTCTGATGAGGTAGAAACCACCGCGCTGAACGATATCAATATTGAGATCAAATCAGGGGAATTCGTTGCCATTATGGGACCTTCCGGCTGTGGTAAGTCTACCCTACTCAATATTCTTGGGTTGCTAGACAACCCTTCTTCCGGTGAGTACCACTTTATGGATCACGAAGTAGGAAACTACTCGGAGCGACAACGAGCTCAACTAAGAAAAGGTAACATTGGCTTTGTCTTCCAGAGTTTTAATCTGATTGATGAACTGACAGTATTTGAAAATGTGGAGCTTCCGTTGTTGTACTTAAAGGTGCCTTCGGATGAACGAGAGAAGAAAGTGAATGCCGCGTTAGAGCATATGAATATCATGCACCGTCGTAATCACTTTCCGCAACAGCTTTCCGGTGGTCAGCAACAGCGGGTAGCCATTGCCCGAGCCGTGGTTGCTAACCCTAATTTTATTTTAGCGGATGAGCCAACGGGTAACTTGGACTCTACGAACGGAGAAGAAGTAATGAACCTACTATCAGAACTGAACAAGGCCGGAACCACTATTGCGATGGTGACGCACTCTCCCCACGATGCCACCTACGCCAACCGAGTGATTAATTTATTCGATGGTATGATCGTAACTGAAAACATTAAGGAGAAATTTCACGTGTAATCTTTTGATAAGTAGTTTGTAGAATTGAAAAGCGACAACCCTCACTTCGTAGATAGGGTGTCGCTTTTTCGTTTTTTAGCTTGGTGCAGAATAACCCTATCAAAAAGAGTGCACTACTTGTTAACCTGCTCCAACTGTTTTTCTAGGTACTTCTGCTTCCCCAGTAAGCGAACTTTCTGCTCTGGTTCCATGGCCTTTGTTCAGCGGACTTAGGCATATTGGACGAGGGTTGGCGACCATCACCTGATTAGATCACTTAAAACTGTA